>NZ_JBITIB010000010.1:0-254052 GCF_044458565.1 Streptomyces sp. NPDC050433
AACCCGCCAGAGAGTCATCGATCTTCACGTACAGTGCAAGCGCGAGGGTTTCGAGGTCTGTCGTCACAAACGGACCAACGAGACCCTCGCTTCATGCACACGACCACGACTTCGGACTTACTCATCTAGGACGGGATACGCGTGAAACGGCCCGCGATGTGCAGGTCGGCCTCGATCGCGGCGGCCGTGGCGCGTAGCTCGGGCAGCAGGTCGCGCACGCACTCCTCGACCGTGCGGCGGCTGCTGTGCATGGCGACGTTGAGGGCCGCGACCGCGCGGCCGGTGCCGTCGCGGACCGGTACCGCGAGGGAGCGCAGGCCTTCTTCCAGTTCCTCGTCGACGAGGGCGTAGCCCTGCTCGGCGACCTGGTCGAGGAGTGCGGTGAGCTGTGCGGGGTCGGTTGTCGTGCGCGGGGTGAGGGGCTTCAGTTCGATGGCCGGAAGGCGGTGTCCGGGCTCGCGGTCGGCGAGCAGGACCCGGCCCATCGAGGCGGCGTAGGCCGGGAATCTGGTGCCGAGGGAGATGTTGACGCTCATGATCCGCGTCGTGGCCACGCGTGCCGTGTACTGGATGTCCTCACCCACCGGGACCGCGAGAGACGCCGAGTCGTGGACTCGCCGCACAAGAGCGGCCAGATGCGGTGTGGCGATCTCGGGCAGGGTCGTGCGGGAGAGCGCGGGGTAGCCGAGGGCGAGGACCCGTGGGGTGAGTCGGAAGGTGCGCCCGGTCGAGGTGACATGGCCCAGGTGCTCCAGGGTGATGAGGGCTCGTCGGGCGGTGGCTCGGGCGAGGCCGGTCGCGTCGGCGACGGCGGTCAGCGTGAGTTCGGGGCGGTGCTCCCCGAAGGCCGTCAGCACGGTGAGGCCACGGGCCAGGGATTCGACGAACCCCGCGCCGAGTTCCTGTTTCGTGGCCGATGTCCAGTCGGCGAGGCCCGCCGCGGGCGCCCCGGCCGGGCTCCGGTCCGCAGGAGCCTGTCGAAGCACTCGCTCCATCTCCCCCGCGGCCTCCCGCACGCGTGACAGCAAGGCCTTCCGCAAGGAAGCCGCGCTGTGGCGGCTGGTGTGGCTCACCGCGCTCAGTGCGCAGGCGATCGTGCCGTCGGGGGCCCTCACCGGTACGGCGAGAGCGAGAAGACCCGGCTCGATCAGCTGGTCGTCGATGCCCACGCCCCGCTTGCCTTCGTCGGCCACGCGCTCCTCAAGGTCGGGCACCTCGTCAACTCGCGGCGGCGCCGCGGGAAAACACGTCCCGGAGGGGTCGGCCGCGCGGCGCTCGCGCCAGCGCGCCCAGGCCGAGGCGTCCCAGTCGGCGGCGAACAGCGGTCCGGGGGCGGTGCGTTCGGCGGGGAGCAGGTCGCCGATGCGGAAGACGAGGGACATCGTGCGGCGCCGGGTGGTCTGGTGGACGAAGCGGATCCCGTCGCCGTCGGGCACGGCCAGGGAGACCGACTCGTCCAGTTCCTCGGCCAGTCGCTCGGCGAGCGGGCCGAGCAGGGCGGGCAGCCGGAGGGCCGCGAGATAGGCGTTGCCCACTTCCATCAACCGGGGGGCGAGGGTGAGCCAGTGGCCGTCCACACGGACGTAACCCATGCGCGCGAAGGTCGCCGCGATCCGGTCGACGGTGGAGCGGGCCAGACCGGTGGAGCGGACCAGGTCACTCAGGGACACCCGGCCGCCCGCGTCACCGGCCTCGCGCAGCACGGCGATGCCGCGCATCAGCGGGCCGACGGCCTCGGGGGGCACCGCCGGACCAGGTGCCGAGGTCTTCTCTTCGGGCGCCCAGGTCTTCTCGTCGGGCATCGGAGTCTCCTCGGGGCAGCGGACCGGGACCTGGAAGCTTCCCGGAAGGCGTTGACACCCTTCACCGGCGAACCGCACACTCAGGTCGAGCAATAAATGAACTGTAGTTCATCTGGCGAACAAGTGGAAGCCGAGCGTTTCCTGAGACCCGCCGGCGCCCTGCGAGGAGTCCCATGGACAAAGTCAGCCCGTCCGCCGCCGAGGCGGTCGGCGACATCCCCGACCACGCCTCGATCGCCGTCGGCGGCTTCGGGCTCAGCGGCGTGCCGAACACGCTGATCGACGCGCTACTCACCCTCGGCGCCGACGGCCTGAGCATCGTCTCGAACAACTGCGGTCTGGACGGCGAAGGCCTCGGCAGGCTGCTCGCGGCCGGCCGGATCGCCCGTGTCACCGGGTCGTACATCGGCCGGAACAAGGAATTCGCCCGCCGGTATCTGGGCGGCGAGATCGAGGTCGAGCTGGTCCCCCAGGGCACGCTCGCCGAACGGCTGCGGGCCGGCGGCTGCGGGTTTCCCGCCTTCTACACGCCCGCCGGCGTCGGCACGCTCGTCGCCGACGGCGGGCTGCCCTGGCGGTACGGGCCTGACGGCGAGGTGGTGAAGGCCTCGCCCGCCAAGGAGGCCCGCGTCTTCGACGGCGAGGAGCACATCCTTGAGTACGGCATCATGACGGACTTCGCGCTGGTGCGGGCCGCCCGCGGCGACCGGCACGGCAATCTCGTCTTCCACAAGGCCGCCCGCAACTTCAACCCCCTTGCCGCGATGGCGGGTCGCGTCACCGTCGCCGAGGTGGAGGAGCTGGTCGAACCGGGCGCGCTCGATCCGGACACCGTGCACCTGCCCGGTGTCTTCGTACGGCGCGTGGTGCCGCTCAGCCCCGCCGAAGCCGCCGACAAGCGCATCGAGAAAAGGACGGTACGCGGCTGATGGTCTGGTCACGCCATGAGATGGCGGCCCGTGCGGCTGCCGAGCTGACTCCGGGGACGTACGTCAATCTCGGCATCGGACTCCCCACCCTGATCCCCGGTTTCCTGCCCGAGGACGCCGATGTGGTCCTGCATTCGGAGAACGGACTGCTCGGGGTGGGGCCCTATCCCACGGACGAGCAGGTCGACCCCGATCTCATCAACGCCGGCAAGGAGACGGTGACCCTGCTCCCCGGAGCCGCGTCGTTCGATTCCGCGCTGTCCTTCGGAATGATCCGGGGCGGCCACATCGATGTCGCCGTACTCGGCGCGATGCAGGTGTCGGCGGCCGGCGATCTGGCCAACTGGTCGGTACCCGGACGGATGATCACCGGGATGGGCGGGGCGATGGATCTGGTGCACGGGGCCCGGCGCGTGATCGTACTGACCGAGCACACCGCCAAGGACGGCTCGCCGAAGATCGTCGAGGAGTGCTCGCTGCCGCTCACCGGGCGGGCGTGTGTGGGGCGCGTCATCACGGATCTCGCGGTGCTCGACATCACGCCGGACGGGCTCGTTCTGGTCGAGACCGCCGACGGGGTCACGGCAGCCGAGGTCCGGCGGCGGACGGGTGCCCCGGTCCGCTTCAACCAGGCTTCCTTCGTGAGGAGTTGACATGCGAGACACGCGGGACGTGATGGCCCTGACCCAGGACGAGATCAGCGCGGAGATCGCCGCCGCGCGGAAGTCGACCGCGCAGGCCGTGGCGCACGGCGGCGACCCGCCGCTGCATCCCGGACGCGACTATCCGCCGTATCGCAGCAGTGCCCTGCGCCATCCGCGCCGGCCGCTGCTGCGGGTCGGTGCCGACCCGGAGGCCGCGGAGTGGCACGGTCCCGTCTTCGGGGTCACCGACATCACCGCGCTGGACGCGGATCTGACCCGGCAGCACCAGGGCGAACCGCTCGGCGAGCGGATCACCGTGACGGGGCGGGTCCTCGACCGCGCCGGGCGGCCGGTGCGCGGGCAGCTGGTGGAGATGTGGCAGGCCAACGCCTCGGGGCGGTACGCGCATCAGCTCGATCAGCACCCGGCGCCGCTGGATCCCAACTTCACCGGCGTGGGACGGTGTCTGACGGATGATCAGGGCTGCTACTCGTTCACCACGGTGAGGCCGGGCGCGTACCCCTGGCGCAATCACACCAACGCCTGGCGGCCCGCGCACATCCACTTCTCGCTGTTCGGGACGGCGTTCACGGAGCGCCTGGTGACCCAGATGTACTTCCCCGGCGACCCGCTCTTCCCGTACGACCCGATCCTTCAGTCCGTCACCGATGCCGCGGCGCGGGCCCGTCTGGTCGCGGCGTACGACCATCGGCTGTCCACTCCGGAACGGTCGTTGGGGTACCGCTGGGACATCGTGCTGGACGGGCCGGCCGCCACGCTCCCGGGCCCGGATCCCGAGGAGGACCACTGATGCCCGCGCCGACCCCCTCGCAGACGATCGGCCCGTTCTACGGGTACGCCCTGCCGTTCCCCGGCGGCGGCGAGGTCGCGCCTCCGGAGCATCCGGAGGCGATCACCGTGCACGGACACGTGTACGACGGCGCGGGCTCGCCCGTGCCGGACGCGCTGCTGGAGACCTGGCAGGCTGCGCCCGACGGGTCGCTCGCCGGACATCCCGGATCGCTTCGGCGTAACCCGGTGACCGGCGGATTCCTCGGCCGCAACGGGGTCGACTTCACGGGGTTCGCACGGGTCGCCACGGACGCGGACGGGCACTGGGGGGTGCGGACGCTGCCGCCACCGGCCGCGCTGCCCTATCTGTCGGTGTGTCTCTTCGCCCGCGGGCTCACGCACCACCTGTTCACGCGGGCCTACGTCGACGGGCGCACCCTGGACGGACGCGCCGTTGACGACGCGGTGCTGTCCGCGCTGCCCGAGCAGCGGCGGGCCACGCTCGTCGCGCGTGAGGAGGGCCCGCGCAGGTACCGGTTCGACATCCGGCTGCAAGGGCCGGGCGAGACCGTGTTCCTCGATTTCGGGTCCGGCGATGACGCGCGCTGACGAGGGGCCGCCCGCCACGCGCCGACAGCCCGCACTCACGGAGCGGGAGCTGGAGCTGTGATGCTTCACCACCGGATCGACGGTCCCGCCGACGCGCCCGTGCTGATGCTCGGACCGTCCCTGGGGACCTCCCTCGCCGTCTGGGATCGTCAAGTACCCGCGCTGGCACAGCACTTCAGGGTGGTCCGCTGGGACATCCCCGGCCACGGCGGCTCCCCTGCCGGGCTGCTGTCCGCCGGGGCGGCCGTATCCGATCTCGGGCGGCTCGTACTCGATCTGGCCGACTCCCTGGGGGCCGGCCGCATCCGGTACGCGGGGATCTCGCTCGGGGGTGCCGTGGGCAGCTGGCTGGCCGCCCAGCATCCGGAGCGGGTCGACTCGCTGGCGCTCGTCTGCTCCTCGGCGTACTTCGGCGGGCCCGACATGTGGCTGGAGCGGGCCGGGACGGTCCGCTCGAAGGGTGCCGGGCCGATTGCCGACTCCGCTCCCGAGCGCTGGTTCACGCCGGGCTTCGCGAACGGTGGACACGCCGCGGTGGCCGAACTCGCGGGCGATCAGCGCTCGGTGGACCCGGAGGCGTACGCCGTCTGCTGCGAACTGCTCGCCGCGCTCGACCTGCGGGACGAACTCGCCCGGATCACCGCCCCGACGCTCGTCGTCGCGGGCCGCGAGGACCGGGCCACGCCGCCCGCGCACGCCCGCGCCCTCGCCGACGGCATCGCGCACGCCCAACTCGTCGAGCTCCCGCGCGCCGCGCACCTGGCCCCGGTCGAGCAGCCGCGCGCCGTCCTCGACGCACTGCTCTCCCATCTGGGCTCGGCATCCGGCCTTGAGCGAGCGGGCATGCTGGTACGCCGCCAGGTGCTCGGGGACGAACATGTGGACCGTGCCATCGACCGCACGACACCATTCACCGCCCGCTTCCAGGACTTCATCACCCGCTACGCCTGGGGTGAGGTGTGGTCCGGCGGCACGCTCGACCGGCGTACCCGCAGCTGCGTCACCCTGACCGCGCTGGTCGCGGGCGGGCACCTGAGCGAGCTGGCGATGCACGTACGGGCCGCCGTACGCAACGGCCTCACCCCGGAGGAGATCGGCGACGTGCTGCTCCAGTCGGCCGTGTACTGCGGAGTGCCGGCCGCCAACTCGGCGTTCGCCGTGGCCGACAAGGTACTTCAGCAGATGACCCGTGAGACGAGGGATGAGTCCTGATGCGTACCACCGTCGGCATTGTCGGAGGCGGGCCCGCGGGGCTGCTGCTCGCCCGGCTGCTGCACAACGCGGGTGTCGGGAGCGTGGTACTGGAACGCCGCGACCGCGCGCCTACGTCGAGCGCCGTCAGCGCGCCGGAATCCTGGAACAGGCCACGGTGGACGCGCTGCGCGCCGCCGGAGCCGGGGAGCGGATGGACCACGAGGGAATCCCGCACGACGGGATCGAGCTGCGGTTCGCAGGCCGCGCCCACCGTATCGACTTCCCCGCGCTCACCGGCGGTCGACGGGTGATGGTCTACGCGCAGACCGAGGTCGTCAAGGACCTGATCGCGCTCCAACTCGCCGAGGGCGGACCGCTGTTGTTCGACGCGGACGTGCTCGAAGTCATCGGCGCGGACACCTCGCGACCGTCGATCCGATATCTGCACGAGGGCCGCGAACAGACTCTGACCTGTTCGTACGTGGTGGGGTGCGACGGTTTCCACGGGGTGGCCCGCGATGCCGTCCCCGCGTCGGTCCGGACGGACTTCGAGCGCACGTATCCCTTCTCCTGGCTGGCATCCTCGCCGAAGCGCCCCCCGTCCACGATGAGTTGATCTACGCCCACTCCCCACGTGGCTTCGCTCTCGCCAGCATGCGCTCGCCCTCGGTGAGCCGTCTCTACCTCCAGGTCCCGAACGGCACCGACACCGCCGCATGGCCGTCCGACCGGATCTGGAACGAGCTGGACGCCCGCTTCGCGATCGACGCCGACCCCGGCTGGAAGCTGGAGCGCGGGCCCGTGCTCTCCACGGCGGTCCTGCCGATGCGCAGCCATGTCACCGAACCCATGCGCTTCGGCCGGCTGTTCCTCGCGGGCGACGCCGCCCACATCGTTCCGCCGACCGGCGCGAAGGGCCTCAATCGAGGTGGCGGGGCGGGCTGTCAATGGACGCGCTCCGCATCTCACACATGAGGCGCCGGGCACAGGACTCCGCGCCGCCCCCACTCTGGACATGACTCGGACGTCGTGCTGTGATGCCAACTGCCGCCCTTTCCAACGTTGTACAGACCCTTCGTCGATGCTCGTGGACGGGAGACCCGATGACGCTCGACCGACGACACTTCCTCGGCGCCGGCGCCTTCGCGATCGGTGGTGCGGGCCTGCTGGGGCCACTGGCACCGACGGCCGCGGCCGTACCCCCGGCGCGCGGCGGCTGGTACACGCCGAACGCCGCGCCGCTCGCCCCCACCGCGTTCCAGAAGCTGCCCCTGGGCAGCGTCACCCCGCGCGGCTGGCTCACCGGTCAGCTGCGCCTGCTGCTCGACGGACTGTTCGGCCGGTACGCCGAGGTCTCGCACTATCTGCGGTTCGACGACTCCGGCTGGGTGCACCCCGAGAAGAACGGCTGGGAGGAAGTCACCTACTGGCTGCGCGGTTACGTGGACCTGGCCGCCCTCACCGGCGACCCGGCGGCCCTCGCCACCGCCCGCCGCTGGATCGACGCGATCCTCGCCACCCGGCAGCCCGACGGTTTCTTCGGCCCCACCCGGCTCCGTACGGCGTTGAACGGCGGGCCGGACTTCTGGCCGTATCTGCCGCTCCTTCAGGCGCTGCGCTCACACGAGGAGTTCACCGGCGACGAGCGCATCGTGCCGTTCACCGTCCCGTTCCTGCGCTACATGAACGCGCAGGGGCCCGGCGCCTTCAACTCCAGCTGGGTGTCCAAGCGTTGGGGCGACGGACTCGACATCGTCTTCTGGCTCTACAACCGCACCGGCGAGTCCTTCCTGCTCGACCTCGCCGACAAGATGCACAGCCACGGCGCCAACTGGGTCGACAACTTCCCCGATCTGCACAACGTCAACATCGCGCAGGGCTTCCGCGAGCCCGCCCAGTACGCGCTGCGGTCGGGCTCGGCGGAGCTGACCCGTGCCACGTACCGGAGTTACGCCGCCGTCATGGGCGGATACGGTCAGTTCCCCGGCGGCGGTTTCGCCGGCGACGAGAACTCCCGCCCCGGCTTCGACGATCCCCGGCAGGGCTTCGAGACCTGCGGCACGGTCGAGTTCATGGCCAGCCATGAACTGCTGACCCGGATCACCGGCGACCCGGTGTGGGCCGACCGGTGCGAGGAGCTGGCCTTCAATCTGCTGCCCGCCGCCACCGACCCGCAAGGAAGGGGCATCCACTACATCACCAGCGCGAACAGCGTCGAACTCGACAACACCGCCAAGAACCAGGGCCAGTTCCAGAACGGCTTCGCCATGCAGGCGTACAAGCCGGGCATCGACACGTATCGCTGCTGTCCGCACAACTACGGCATGGGCTGGCCGTACTTCACCGAGGAGCTGTGGCTGGCCACGCCCGACCGGGGGCTCGCGGCGGCGATGTACGCGCCGAGTCAGGTGCGCGCGAAGGTCGCCGACGGCACGGAGATCACCGTCACCGAGGACACCGACTACCCGTTCAAGGAGACCGTCACCCTCACCGTCACCACTCCCCGGCTGGTGCGCGGACCCCCGACTCACCGTCGCCGGGCGGCGCGTGACGGTGCGGGGCGGGCCGCGGTTCGTCAAGGTCGAGCGCGAGTGGCGCGACGGCGAACGGGTCAGTCTGCGGCTGCCGCAGCGCACCACCGTGCGGACCTGGGACGACAACCACGGCAGCGTGAGCGTGGACCACGGACCGCTGACGTACTCCCTCAAGATCGGCGAACGGTACGAACGGTTCGCGGGCACCGAGGACTTCCCGGAACTGTCGGTGCACCCCACCACCGCGTGGAACGTCGGCCTGGCGCCGGACCCGCTGCGCGGGCTGCGCTTCACCGCGGACCGCGGACCGCTCGCCGCGAACCCCTTCACCCACGAGGGATCGCCCGTCCGGATCACCACGTCGGCGCGCCGCATCGAGGAGTGGGTGGCCGACGACCAGCGTGTGGTCGCTCCCCTCCAGGACAGTCCGGCCCGCAGCACGGCGCCGCCGGAGCCGGTGACGCTGATCCCGATGGGCGCGGCCCGGCTGCGGATCACCGCCTTCCCGACCGCGTCACCCGGCGGGCGGGCCTGGACGGCGGAGCCGCCGTACCGCCGTGTACGGAACAAGCACAGCGGCAAGGTCCTCGCCGTGGACCGGATGTCGCTGGACGCGGGTGGGCGGGTCGTGCAGTTCGACAACACCGGAACGGCCGACCACGCCTGGCAGTTGGCCCCGGCAGGCGGCGGCTGGTTCCTGATCCGCAACGGCAACAGCGGGAAGATCATCGGGGCCGAGGGCAGGTCGACGGAGAACAGCGCGCGCGTCGTCCAGTTCGACGACGACGGGAGCGGCGGCCATCTCTGGCAGCTGGTGGACCGGGGCGAGGGCTGGTCGCTGATCCTCAATCGGCACAGCGGGAAGGTGCTGGGCGTGGACGGGATGTCGACGGCCAACAGCGCGCAGGTGGTCCAGTTCGAGGACAACGGCACGGACGACCATCTCTGGCAGCTGCTCTGATCCACGGGCAGGGCCCGGCCTCGTCATGACGTGAGGCCGGGCCCTGTCGTGTGCGTCTGCCGTGTGCGCCTGTCGGCGTGCTCTGCGCCGGGTCAGCGCCTGCCGCCGCGCAGTTTGCCGAACAGCCGGCGCGCCTGCTCGCGCTTCCTCGGGTCCCGCGACGCCGCGCGTGCTTGACCGATCACGCGCTGCCCCTGCGGGCTACGGGTGAAAGCCTTGATGCGGTCGATGATTCCGGCCATGCCGTCTCCTGCGCTTCGATGACACCGACGGCCCCACCGCGGGGCCTCGGACTGCGTCTACCCCTCCAACGCTCGGCGACTCCCATTACGTTCCCATTACCTCTCCTTTACCTTCGAGGGCGACGCACTGGGCGGCGCGCGGGGCAGCACGCTGCCCCGCATGCGCTCCCCCGATGGCGTCCCCGCGCGACCCCGCACAGACTGACGTGATGTCAGGGAAGCGAAGCGCCGGACTCCTCCTGTACCGGGTCACGGCCACCGGCACCGAAGTGCTCATCGGGCACATGGGCGGCCCGTTCTGGGCGGGGCGCTCGCGGGCCGCGTGGTCGATCCCCAAGGGGGAGTACGGCCCCGACGAGACACCCGAAGCCGCGGCCGACCGGGAGTTCGAGGAGGAAGTGGGGCATCCGCCGCCCGAGGGGCGCCGGGAGCCGCTGGGCGAGACCCGTCAGTCGAGCGGCAAGACGGTCACCGTATGGGCGATCGAGGCGGACTTCGATCCCGCCGTCGCCGTACCGGGCACGTTCACGATGGAGTGGCCCCGCGGGTCGGGCGTCGAGCGGGAGTTCCCGGAGCTGGACCGGCTCGACTGGGTGCCCCTGGGGGACGCTGTGGAACTGCTGGTGACGGGGCAGCGGATCTTCCTCGGGCGGCTGGCCCTGCACATAGAAGACCGTGCGGGCGACAAGGGCGGCACGGGCGCCGAGGGCGCCTTCGAGAAGTAGCGTCCGCCGCGCCGGGACTCGGGGAAGTCCATGAGAGATCCGTCCGGAAAGAGACACGCCTCCGTGCACCACAGATCGCACCTCCACGCCGCCGTCGGCGCGGTACTGCTCACCGCTTCGGCCCTGCCCGCCACCGCACACCCCGCGGCTGCGCTCGACACGGCGCCGCTGCCGCCACCCCCCGCACCACTGAGCGGGGCGCCCGGCCCACCTGCCGCCGCCGGCTCGCTCCGCACGGACGGTCCGGTCACGGCGGACGCCCTGCGGGCGAAGGTCAAGGGCTGCGTACGCGTCTCGAAGGGCCTGTACCGGAGCGACCAGGGCAGGCCCGCCGACATCCCCGTGTGCGGCAAGAAGGGCGCCGTGTACTGGAAGGGCGACCTGGACGTCGACTGCGACGGCCAGGTCACCGCCCGCTGCAACAAGCGGACGGACCCCTGGTTCCACGGGGACACGGCCTTCCACCAGTCGAACGGCAAGCCGCTGAACGCCGAGAAACTGCCGTACGTCGTGGTGCCCGCACCGAGCGAGATCTGGGACCACAGCTCGTCGGGCATCCAGGGCGGCGGTGTCGTGGCCGTCGTATACAAGGACCGGGTGGAGTACGCGGTGGTGGGCGACACCGGACCCGTCGCTCTGGTCGGGGAGGCGTCGTACGCCACCGCGCGCTCGCTCGGGATCGACCCGGATCCCTCGCGCGGCGGAGCCGCCTCGGGGGTGACGTACATCCTGTTCAAGAACTCGAAGGCCGCGCCGATCGAGAGCCGGTCCTCGGCGGTGAAGCTGGGCAGCGAGCACGCCCGGAAGTTCCTCCGGGAGAACTGACGGACCGACGGTCGTCCTCGGTACGGAGGCGAAGTCGGCGCCGCCTCCGTACCGAGAACGTTCCGAGGACGTGCCGCTAGGTCCTGTCTAGACGATCCCCTCGGAAATCTCCGACTGCTCGCGGGCGCTGCCGTACGACTGCGGGGTGCTGTACGAGCCCCGCGCCGCGTACCACCAGGCCGTGGCCAGGGCCAGCACGACGGCCAGCGCGATCACCGCGTAGTTCATGGTGTCGGTGGTGACCGGGTTCTTCTGCGGCAGACAGAAGATCACGGTGACGACCGCGACCCACACGACAGCGATCCAGCCGATCGGCTTGCTCCAGCGGCCCAGCGTCCAGGGGCCGGGCTGGAAGCGGTCGCCGGCGCGCAGCTTGAGATAGATCGGGATCGCGTAGGCGGGCGTGATGCCGATGACGTTGATCGCCGTCACGGCGCCGTACGCGGTCGGCGAGTACAGCGAGGGCACGGCCAGCAGACAGGCGAAACCGACGGACAGCCACACCGCGGGCACCGGGGTCTGGGTGCGGCTACTGACGCGCCGCCACAGGGCCGATCCGGGCAGGGCGTTGTCACGGCTGAAGGCGAACACCATGCGGCTGGCGGCGGCCACTTCCGCGTTTCCGCAGAACAATTGCGCCATGATCACGACAAGCAGAAGTGCGCTGGCGCCGTTGGTCCCCAGGACGTCGATGAAGATCTGCGCCGGTGGCACGGCCGCACCGCTCGTGGCCGCGTAGTCCTGGATGGCGAACGTCAGACCGGCGAGGAGGGCGAAGCCGGCGATCCAGGAGACCCAGATGGCGCGCACGATGCCGCGCGCGGCGGAGACGGAGGCGTTGGACGTCTCCTCGGAGAGGTGCGCCGACGCGTCGTAGCCGCAGAAGGTGTACTGGGCGAGCAGCAGACCGATCGCGGCGACGTAGAGCGGGTTCTCCCAGCCGGTCTCGTTGACGAACTGCGTGAAGACGAACTCGGGCGACTGGTGGTTCTTGGGGACGATCGCGAGAATGCCGACGATCACCGCGACACCGGTGAGGTGCCACCAGACGCTGATCGAGTTGAGCACACTGACCAGCCGGACGCCGAAGAGATTCAGCGTCGCGTGCAGCAGCAGGATGCACATGAAGATGACCATGGTCCAGCCCGGCGTGGCTTCGAATCCCCACTGGAGATTCAGGAACGCGCCGGTGAACAGGGCCGCGCCGTAGTCGATTCCGGCGATCGCGCCGAGCAGTCCGAGCAGATTCAACCAGCCGGTGTACCAGCCCCACTTGCGTCCGCCGAGGCGGTCGGCCATGTAGTAGAGGGCGCCCGACGTGGGATAGGCGCTGGTCACCTCCGCCAGAGCCATGCCTATGCAGAGCACGAAGAGGCCGACGCCCACCCAGCCCCACAACATCACGGTGGGGCCGCCGGTGATGAGCCCGAAGCCGTACAGGGTCATACATCCCGACAGGATCGAGATCACCGAGAAGCTGATGGCGAAGTTCCCGAAACCGCCCATCCGGCGGGCGAGTACCGGCTGATAGCCGAGTTCCCTCAGCCGTTCTTCTTCATCCTGCTGCGGAACTGGTTCCGACTTCGACCAGACCGGTGGGGAGACGGACATGGAAGTACCTCCGGGTACGGAGAAATCAAGGAGAAAGGGGGACGTACGGTGGGGGCCCGGCGTTTCCGGCGGGAGAGCCGATTCGCGGGCGGGGCCTAGGAATCGGGCTTCCGGTCACGGGCGGCGGCGAGACAGCGGGCGCGGGCGCGGGCGAACACCTCCTCGACTTGTCCGGTGTCGTTCGGACTTCGGGCCCGATAGGCCCACGGCAGTGGGGTGTAGTACGGCCCCAGGGCCTCGAACACCCGTGCCGCCTCGGCCAGTTGGAGCGAACCCCAGAGGGCGTGCGCCAGATAGCTGAGGTCCAGCAGCGAGGCCTCGGTGGGCACGGACCGGTCGAACCAGATGTGCAGTGCCCGCAGCGCGTCCCTGGTGGCGTCCTCGGTGACCCAGTGCAGGTCCAGCGCCTTCTTGTTTCCGCCCTCCCTGCGGTACCGCTCGACCCGCACGAAAAGCGGAAGGGCCTGTAGGGCCGACCCCTCGGGCGCGGACGAGGCCGCCCACTGGACGAAGTTGACGGCCTCCGACAGGGATCCGTCGGACCGGCGGGCGTAGACGAACTGGAGCATCCGGTGGTACGCCTCGCGGTTGCCCGGATCGCGCTTGTCGGCCTCGGCGAGCAGGGCCCACGGGCCGGGGAAGAGCATCGGCCCCGGCGGCGACAGCCGGTTCTCCTCCATCCGCTGCTTGCCGTCGAGTTGGGCGAGTGCGAGCAGACAGACCCAGGGGACGGGGTCGGCCGGCACCAGCCGCGCGGTTTCCCCGCACGCCTCCCACGCCTGCTGCCACAGGTCGTTCGTGCGCGCGTGGCCCTCGCGGTGCGCGCGCAGGGCGCGCTCCACCGTGACACGTGTCTGCATGACCACGGCCGCCGTGCTGTCCGGCTCCTCGGTCAGCCAGGTGTGCACGGTGTCCGAGCCCGCGGCTACGGTGGCGAGTACCTGCGTGCGCTGGGTCCACTGGGCCCAGCCGTGGGTGCCGGCGAGCATGTCACGCATCGACAGCCAGCGGCCGGTGCGCAATTCCTGTACGGCCGCTCGGAGTTCACTGTCGTGACCGGCTGGATGGTAGAGCGGACGAAAGCGATCGCTCACGGACCTTCCGCCCGATTCTCGCGCAACTCCGCCTCTTTCCGGTGTAGTTCACATACCAACACCTGAGAATCACACTACTCAGTGACACTCCGCTGTTACTCGGCGATCAGTGTAGGGGCCCGCACACCGAGCTTTGAACACTTTGCTGATCTCAGACAACCCCGAGTGCATCTCGTGACCTTGACGGCGCAGGCGGGCTGCACCACCCTTTCGCTCAGTGATCGGACGATCACCGCACTCCGAGCGAAACATGTGACATGCCGCCCCTTCAGCACTCCCCCGGAAGCGCCGTGGACCCGGCCGCACGGCCGGTCCTCGCCGTCGACCAAGGCACCTCGTCCACCAAGGCCCTGGTGATCTGTCCGGAACGCGGGGTGATCGGCAGCGGTTCGGCTCCGGCGCCTCCCCGCTACGGGTCCGGCGGCCTGGTCGAGGCCGACCCCGCCCTGCTGCTCTCCTCGGTCGTCGACGCGGGGCGCCAAGCGCTCGCCGCCGCCGGTGAAGGCGTCGCGGCGGTCGGCCTGGCGAACCAGGGGGAGACCGTCCTCGCCTGGGACCCGGACACCGGCGCGCCGCTCACCGACGCGGTGGTCTGGCAGGACCGGCGCGCCGCGTCCGTCTGCGCCGAACTCGCCCCGCACGCGGAGATGTTGCGGGAGCTGACGGGGCTGCCGCTGGAGCCGTACTTCGCCGCGCCGAAGATGGCGTGGATCCGCCGGAACCTGACCCGCGAAGGCGTCGTCACGACCTCCGACTCCTGGCTCGTCCACCAGCTGACCGGCGCGTTCGTCACCGACGCGGCGACGGCCGGGCGCACCCAGCTGCTGGATCTCGACACCGCCGAATGGTCCCGCGCCGCGCTCGACGTCTTCGGGATGGGCGACGAGAGGCTGCCTCAGGTCGTGGACGCGGCAGGGCAGTTCGGTGTCACGACCGCCTTCGGCGACCCGATTCCGCTGACGGGCCTGCTCGTCGACCAGCAGGCCGCGCTGCTCGCCCAGCGGGTGACCGAGCCGGGGACGGCCAAGTGCACCTACGGCACAGGGGCGTTCCTCCTCGCGCAGACCGGCGCGCGCCCGCTGCGCAGCCGGGCCGGCCTGGTCGGCTGTGTGGCCTGGCGGCTCGGCGGCCGTACCAGCTACTGCCTGGACGGGCAGGTCTACACGGCGGCTTCGGCCGTGCGATGGCTGACCGATCTCGGCGTGCTCTCCGGCGCCGACGATCTCGACCGGGTGGGCTCGTCCGTCACCGACAGCGGAGGCGTCACCTTCGTACCGTCGCTCGCCGGGCTCGCCGCACCGTGGTGGCGCGGAGAGGCGAAGGGGTCGATGACCGGGCTCAGCCTGGAGACGGGCCCCGGACATCTCGTGCGGGCGCTGTGCGAGGGCATCGCGGCGCAGGTCGTCGGGCTGGCGGACGCGGTGGCCGAGGACACCGGCACGCCCCTGGAGTCACTGCGTGTCGACGGCGGGCTGACCGGGTCGGACCTGCTGATGCAGACTCAGGCGGATCTCCTCCAACTGCCCGTGGAGATCTCCCCGTTGCCCGATGCCACCGCGCTGGGGGTGGGGGCCGTCGCCCGGCTCGGGCTCGACCCCGGCATGACGGTGGAGCGGGCCGCACCCACGTGGCGGCCGAGGAAGGTCTTCGAGCCGGGGATCGGTGCGGCCGAGGCGGCCGAGCGGCTGGGCGTCTTCCGTACGGAGGTGGCGGCGCTCGTCGCCCGTACGGCACCCGCCGAGCAGCGGCCGGCCACCGTGGGCACGGGCGCCGCGTGAGCGTCACCGTGTCCGGGCGGCTGCCGGACGAGGTGTACGACGTGGTGGTCGTCGGCGCCGGGGTCGTCGGCGCGGCGATCGCCCGCGAGCTGGCCCGCTACCCGCTGCGTACCGCCCTGGTGGAGGCGTCCGCCGACGTCGGCGACGGTACGTCGAAGGCCAACACGGCCATCCTGCACACCGGTTTCGACGCCGTGCCGGGATCGCTGGAGGCCCGGCTCGTACGTGAGGGCCGGGATCGGCTCGCCGCGTACGCCGAGGAGTGCGGCATCCCCGTCGAGCCGATCGGCGCCCTGCTCGTCGCCTGGGACGAGGAGCAGCTCGCCGCTCTCCCCGCGCTCGCCCGCAAGGCCGCGCACAACGGTTACCGGCGTACCCGGACCGTGACCGCCGCCGAACTCCGCGAACGCGAGCCGCATCTGGCACCGGGAGCACGGGGCGCGCTCGAAGTCCCCGACGAGAGCACCGTCTGCCCGTGGACGACGACGCTCGCGTACGCGACCCAGGCGGTACGAAGCGGGGTCGACCTGCATCTCAACTGCCGGGTGCGCGAGGTGACCGAGGGTTCCGCGCAGACGCGGCCCCGGACGCGGAAGCAGGCGCAAAAGCAGACGCAAAAGCAGACGCCGCATCTGCTCGCCACCACGCGCGGGCGGCTGCGCGCCCGGTGGCTGGTCAACGCGGCGGGGCTGTACGCCGACGCGTTCGACCGGCTGCTCGGCCACACCGATTTCACGGTGACGCCCCGGCGCGGTCAGCTCATCGTCTTCGACAAGGCGGCGCGCTCGTTGGTCGGTCATATCCTGCTGCCGGTGCCCACGGCGCTCGGCAAGGGAGTCCTGGTGTCGCCGACCGTGTACGGCAACGTGGTGCTCGGCCCGACCGCCGAGGACCTGGACGACAAGCACGCGACCGGTTCGACGGCCGACGGCCTGGCGTTCCTCCGTAAGAAGGGCCGGCGGATCATGCCGGAACTCCTCGAAGAGGAGGTCACCGCCGTGTACGCGGGGCTGCGCGCGGCCACCGAGCACGACGACTACGCGATCCGCTCGCACCCCGAGCAGCGGTACGTCACGGTGGGCGGGATCCGGTCGACCGGACTGACGGCGTCGATGGCGATCGCCGCCCATGTGGTGGAGCTGCTGACGGAGGCCGGCGCCGAGGTGGGGACGGCGGCGGACCTCGTACCGGTGACGATGCCGAACCTCGGTGAGGCCTTCCCCCGCCCGTATCAGCGCGCCGAACTGATCGCGGCCGATCCCGCGTACGGGGCGCTCGTGTGCCACTGCGAGCGGGTCTCACGGGGCGAGATCCGTGACGCGCTCGCCGCCGACATCCCGCCGTCGTCGCCCGAGGGGCTGCGGCGGCGCACCCGCGCGCTGGGCGGCCGGTGCCAGGGGTTCTACTGCGGGGCGGACGTGCGCGCCCTGTTCGACACGCCGGGCGCCGACGCCCCGGCCCCCGGCGCGGAGGCCGCACGGTGAACACCGAACTCTCGAAACCCGTCCACGAGCGACGGGAGCGCGCCGTCGACGTCCTCGTGATCGGCGCGGGCCCGGCCGGGCTGGCGCTGGCGTCCCGGCTGGCCGCCACCGGCGCCGCCGGCGGCCTCGCTGTCGAGGTCGTCGACCGCGAGGACGAGCCGGGCGGTGCCCCCCGGCTCTGCTCGCACTCGGGATTCGGACTGCGGGATCTGCGGCGGCCGATGACGGGCCCGGCGTACGCACGCCACTGGGCGGACGCGGCGGTCCGGGCCGGAGCGACCCTGCGTACGGGCGTCACGGTCACCGGATGGAGCGACATCGACCTCCTACAGAGGCACGCGCCCGCCGTCGACGTCACCAGCCCGGCGGGTCTGGAACGGATCACGGCGCGCGCCGTCGTCCTGGCCACCGGTGCGCGGGAACGCCCCCGCAGCGCGCGCCTGGTGCCGGGCACCAGGCCCGCCGGGGTGTTCACCACCGGCGAGTTGCAGCGGACGGTGCGTCTGCGCCACCGGCCTGTCGGGCGGCGCGCCGTCGTCGTGGGCGCCGAGCCGGTCAGTTACTCGGCCGTGCGGACGCTGCGCGAGGCCGGTGTCGACGTGGTGGCCATGGTCACGGAGCTGCCGTACCACCAGGCGTCCCCCGCCACGGCGCTCGACGCCCGGCTCCGGCACGGCGTCCCGCTGCTCGTCGCCGCGCGGGTGAGTGAACTGCTGGGCCGGGGACGCCTCTCGGGCGTGGCGCTGCGGCACCGGGACGGCCGGAGGGCGATCGTCACCTGCGACACGGTGGTGTTCACCGGCGACTGGATCCCCGACCACGACCTGGTCCGGCGGGGCGGCATCACGCTCGACCGCGGCACCCTGGGTCCGGCCGTCGACGGCTCGTTCCGCACGGACCGGCCGGGGGTCTTCGCCGTCGGCAATCTGCTGCACGCGGTCGAGCCGGCGAGTACGGCGGCGCGGGAGGGGCTGCTGGCCGCCAGGCCCGTACTGCGCCATCTGACGGACGGCACACACCCGGCCGCGTGGGTGCCGGTCCAGGTCGACGCGCCGCTGAAGTGGATCGCGCCCGGCCGGATCGACCCGGCGGACCCGCGCGTCGCGGCGGGCGGCTTCATCCTCCGTACGGAGAACCTGCTCGCCCCTTGGGCGTCACTGGTCGTGAGCGTGGGCGGGCAGGTCGTGCACCGGCAGCGGCTCGTACGGGGCGCTGTGCCGAACCGGACGCTGCGCCTGTCCGCCGACTGGACGGCGAAGGTGCGCGGCGACGGGCCCGTACGGATCTCCGTGGAGCGGTGAGCGACCCGGAAGAAGGAGCGGCCCCACCGGCAGGGGGTGGACCGGTGGGGCCGTTGGAACTCTGCGGCGGGGGAAGCCGCAGGCTCGGGTCGAGAGGCATGTGCCCCCTTGGCGCGTGACTTACTCTCCCCGCGACATCACTTCTTCTTGGGCACGAGCATCTTGATGTCCGTCAGGCTCGCGCTGCCCTCGTACACGTTCGTGTACAGGTCTCCGATGACGAAGGAGTCCGGGTAGGCGGATCCGGCGGGCCACTGGTCGGGCCAGCTCGCGCTGCCGTGGGGCGATGCTGGCGCACGCCCTTTAGTTCGTCAATACGTCTTACAAAATCGGTAAGCGCTTTCCCGGCGATCGGCTCAGAGGCCGGATCAACCACTCCCCCGCGTCCCGTCATGGGCATGTGAACAGCGGATGAGCGGATTCCACACCCCGCGAGAGGGGCCGGAGAACGTTTGCGGTTGCGAGTGATCCCTGTGCGGTGTTCGGCGCCGCACGTTGCGGCCTCGTTCATTCGCGGGTCACGCCGGGTGCCCAGCATCGGTAGGAGGCCGGCGTCTGTGACCGGCGTCCTTGCTGTCGCGACGTACGCACTCGGGGAGAGCGCACCATGTCACGCATCCGCTCCGCTGTCACCGCTGTCGACCGCCGTTCCTTCCTCGCCGCCGCCGGAGCCGTGGGCCTGTCCGCCGGTATCGGCGTGGCGGTCGGTTCGGGCGGTGGCTCCGGCAGTGCCTCGGCCGCCCCCGCGCCCACGGCACCCACCACCGCACCCACCCCCACGACCACCCCGGCCCCCACACCCACCGGCCCGTCGGCCGGCCGCACCACGCTCCACTCGCTCGCCACGCCGCGCGACGCGAGCGCCGTCTTCCGGCGACTCGGGGACGGACCCGGCTGGCGCCGGGTCGTACGGGAGCAGTTCGCTTCCGCCAAGTCGGGTCGCGAGGACCGCCGTACGGTACTCAGCTCCTTCGTCCAGCTCACCGACCTCCATGTGACGGACGTCCAGCACCCGGTACGCACCGAGTACGTGCGCAGCGAGTCGTCCGGCGCCTGGCGCCCCCACGAGGCGCTGTCGGTCGCCGGAGCCGTATCGCTCATCGAGCAGGTCAACGCGCTCGGGACCGGGCCCGCGACCGGCGCGCCGCTGACGTTCGCCATGACGACCGGCGACAACACGGACAACAACTCGCTGTGCGAACTCGACTGGTACCTCACCCTGATGAGCGGCGGGCTCGTCACCCCCAACAGCGGTGACCCGCAGGCGTACGAGGGCGTGCAGAACTCGGGCGTGCGGATGTACTGGCACCCGGAGGACGGCGCGCCCGACTCCGACAAGCGCCTGGGCTACCCCCGTATCGAGGGATTCCTCGAAGCGGCCCTGCGCCCGGTCCGCAGTCCCGGTCTGGCCCTCCCCTGGTACTCGACCGTCGGCAACCACGACAGCCTCACCAGCGGCGCCTACGCCGACCGGACCGGCTTCCTCGCCGAATTCGCCGTCGGCAGCCGCAAGCTGTACGACCTCCCGGACGCGGACGCGGCGGCGCTGCTCGCCCAGATCTCCGAGGGCGAGACCGCCCACGGCGGCGCCCTGATCTCGCTGCTGCGCCGCGAGAAGCGGCGCCTGCGGACGGTCACGGCCGACCCGCGCCGTGCGCCGTTCACCCCGCTGCAGTATCTGACGGCGCATCTGAACTCCGCGCACACCGGTGCGGGGCCGGTCGGCCACGGCTACACGTCGGCCAACCTGGCGGACGCGAGCCTCGACTACACGTTCCCCATGGGGGAGAACGTGACCGGGGTCAGCCTCGACACCACGGACCACGGCGGGCACTTCACCGGCTCCGTCGGTACGGGGCAGCTCGACTGGCTGGAGCGGATCCTCAAGGAGCACCGCGACGGATACGTGGTGCTGTTCACACACCACAACAGCTGGACGATGGGCAACAAGCGGCCCGACCCCGCCCGGCCCGGCGAGACGCGGCACGACGGGAACGAGGTCGTGGCGCTGCTGCGGCGCCACCGCTCCGCGGTGGCGTGGATCAACGGGCACAGCCACCGCAACGTGGTGCTGCCGCACGGTTCGTTCTGGGAGATCTCCACCGCCTCGCACATCGACTTCCCGCAGCTCGCGCGGGTCATCGAGATCGCGGACAACAAGGACGGCACCCTCTCGCTGTTCACCACGCTGATCGAGTCCGCGGCGCCGCGCGAGACCGACTTCACAGATCTCTCCCAGTCGGGCCTGGCGTCGCTCTACCGGGAGCTGGCGCTCAACGCGCCGGGAAGCCGGCAGGATCTGGCGGGCCTGACGGACGCGCGCAACACCGAGCTGCTACTGCGACGCTAAGAAATCACATAATCCAAGGATTATTGGTTTTCTAGCCTTTCAACCAAACCGTCAACCAGCGACACAGGCTCCGAAACAATCACTTTCGGCCCAACCCGCCACACGCCCCACACAGGCCCGGACCAGGTCGTTCCGAACACACAGTGCGATCAAAACGACACGCGGAGCGACAAAAACCGGTCATGGAACGGGCGCGACACCCCTGGCGTGAGCAAGACTCACGTCCGTTGTCCGAGACATCGACCCAGGGAGTGTTCGAAATGCGGAGCATCGCAAGGGCTGCGGCCTGTGGAGCCGTACTGGCGCTCAGCAGCCTGTCCTTCACCGGCGCGGCCGGCGCCGCCACGACGGGAGCGCCCGCCGGCGGCGCACCCATCGGAGGCGTGCCGTCCCCGGCCACCACCCCGCCCACCGGAACGGAGAGCCTGTACGCACCGTCGGCGCTGGTACTGACCGTCACTGACGGTGCCGACCGCACGACCGGCGCGGTGCGGCGCGCGGTCACGCTCAGTTGCGCCCCCACCCCGTCGGGCAGCCACCCCGACGCGGCCGGGGCCTGCTCCGAACTGAAGAAGAACGGCGCCAAGTTCGACGCCATCACCACCTCGGGCACGAGCCGCGTCTGCACGAAGGAGTGGGAGCCGGTCACGGTGACGGCCGACGGCGTGTGGGAGGGGAAGCGTGTCGAGTACGTCCACACCTTCTCCAACTCGTGTGCCATGAACGGGGGCAGAGGCATCGTCTTCACCTTCTGAGGCGCCCTGGAGCGGCCGGGAGCGGCCGAGGGCGGCCGGGGCCGGGGACTCTCCCCCGCCCCGGCCGTCCGGCGTCATGGGCTCCGGAAGTGAAGACCATGAGCGGAATCCGGTCAGGATGTCGCAATACCGGCTGTCGGATTCACCGAACTCGACTTCCTTACAACGGACTTGAGGCCTTCTCCCGACGCCTGCGCCGTCGGCCGTAACGCTGTCCCCCCAGGTCCGGAGGACGGCAGGTCACCCTGCACCTGACGGTTCGTCACTTATGACTTTCCGTACTGAGACCATTACATCTTCGCCACGTATTGTTACCTCCGTGACCGAAACAGACTCGTGGGGCAGTGGAGGAGAATCATGCGACCGTTCGCGCTGAACTACGCATTCCCGGCGGAGAACTCTCCGGTCGTCGGACCTTTCACCTACGACTCCACGCTCCAGCTGAACGTCCTGCCCGACGGACGTCCCGCGATAGCCGACCGTGCGCTGCTGCTGGCCGCGGGGTCCACGACCTCGACTGCCGGCTCCAAGACGCACTTCGACGACTGACCGCCCCGGGTACCCGATGACTGTGCTGATCCTCACCGCCGAGCAGGACGTCACCGCCGACCTGGTCGTGTCGGAGCTGCACCGGCGCGGCACACCGCTGGTGCGCTTCGACCCCGCCGATCTGCCCGGCGAGGCGTCGATGTCCGCCGAGTACGTCAGCGGCGACTTCCGCGGCCATCTGTCCGCGGGCGGGCGCCTGTTGAGCATGGACGGGCTGCGCTCGATATGGGTGCGCCGACCGGGCGCGAGCGCGGCGCACGCGCCGAACCCCTCGCCCTGGCTCACCGCCGAGTCCGCGCATGCCTTCTTCGGCATGCTGTACTCCACGACGGCCCGCTGGATGAACCATCCGCAGGCGGCGGCACAGGCGCGCCTCAAGCCCTGGCAGTTGCGGGTCGCGCACCAGAGCGGGTTCGCCGTACCGCCCACCCTCGTCACCACCTTCCCGCGCATCGCCCGGCTGTTCGCCGCCGAGCACCGGGACATCGTGGTGAAGTCGATCACCGGCCCGCCCCCCGGCGATCCCCCGGTCTCACTGCCGACCACCCGAGTGGGTCCCGGCGCCGACTTCGAATCGGTCGCCGCCGGGCCCACCCTGCTCCAGCGCTACATCTCCAAGCGGGCCGACATCCGGCTCACCTGTGTCGGGCACCAGCAGTTCGCCGCGCGGAAGGTCGCCGCCCCCGGTCAGGTGGACGGCCGGTACGGCCGGACGGGCCACCCCTGGGAGCCAGTCGAGGTGCCCGACCGCATCACCCGCGCCGTGTACAACTATCTGCGCGTCGCCCATCTCGCCTACGGGGCCTTCGACTTCGCCGAGGACACCGACGGCACCTGGTGGTTTCTCGAATGCAACCAGGGCGGCCAGTTCGGCTTCGTGGAGCTGGAGACGCGGCAGCCGATCGCCGAGGCGGTGGCCGACTGGCTGGCCGCACCGCCACCCGTCTAGACCTCTGTGCGGCGAATTGCCGCAGGCCCGGCGGGTGTCGGGGTGTCCGGCCGGTGGGAGCCGGGTTCCCCTTCGGCCGGGCCCCGTCGGCGGCTCTGGCGTTGCCGAGACGATGCGACTGCGAAGTTCCTGGTACGGCGCGGCCCTTCGGGGTCTGGTCAGCGACCCCATTGGTCGGATACCTGAGGTATTTCTCCTGATCGGAATTGGACCGCCGCGGTACAAATCCTGACCCATCCCGTTCTTCAACGGCGCATCGAATAGCCGCAGTTGGAGATCCCTTGTTTCCCATGCACGGGCTGTGCAATGGTGAACGCGCTCAGTCGGCAGCAATACCGAGAGCGCTCAACCGTTCGATTCGGCGACGGTACGGCCGCGCGGAATGAACCCTCCGGCCGTTGCTGTCCGCCGCTCTCCGCCCACGGTCGCTTTCCTGGAGGCTTCACACCGCCCAAAGGTACGCACCAATCGGGCCACCCCCCTTTCAGTCGGCCCGAAATCACTGCCGCCACCCTCGCGTCAAGGGACTGGACACCCCCCACTCAGTGCCCTGGAAGGCAGGACCTCTGTGCAGGATCCTCGTACGTCCAGAACCACCCCGCCCCCTCCGGCCGCCCGGCCGGGCCCCCGCTCCGAAGGCTCGGACGCGGATCTCGTCGCCGCGCTGAGGACCGGCGAGAGCGACGAAGAGGACCACGCCACCGCGCTGTTGCTCGCCCGGCACTGGCCGGCCCTGCTCGACTACGCCGAGATCCGCTCGCCGTCGGCGGACGCCGCGTCGATGCTCGCCACGGCTGCCTTCGGCAACGTCCTCGACACCCTGCGCCGCCCCGGCCCCGTCCCGGCCCTGCGGCCCGAATTCCTCATGGCCGCCCGGCATCTCGCCACCATCTGGGCGGCCGGAGGACAGCGGACCGACACGGTCTGGGAGCACCGGGACCGGCCGTCGGGCGCCGGCTGGGGACCCGACGGCCCGGAGCCCCCCGACAATCGGCGACTGGCCTTCCACGCCTTCCGGACAATGCCCGCAGCCGCGCGGTGCCTCCTCTGGCATACGGATGTCGAGGCGGAGCCCATATCCGTACCGGCCGGTCTGCTCGGCATTGATCCGGAAAGCGCGCTCTCCGAACGGGAACACGCGGGTGAGCTCTTCCGGTCCGGCTGTGTGCGCGCCCATATCCAACTCGCGCCGGACAAGGAATGCCGCCACTACAACCGTCTGCTCGACGTGTCACTGCTGCGCGGCGGTGCTTTGCTCCCGGACATCCAGCAGCATCTGGCGGTCTGCGCGCACTGCGCGTACGCCACCGAACAGTTCGTCCACTTCGAGGGCCGGCCGGCCGTCCTGCTCGCCGAGGCGCTCCTCGGCCCGCACGCCCGGCGCTACCTCGACACCCGGCCGGGCAGACGCGGCGGGGCGCGGGCCGCGGGCGGCGCGGGCGCGCGGCGCGGCGGACGGCACTCGCTGGGCGGACGCCCGCGGGTACTGCCCCGCGTGACCGTCCTGGGCAAGCGGGTGATGACCACACCGGGCCGACCGAGGACCGTCCTGCTCAGCGGTCTGGGCCTGGTGACGGTCGGTCTGCTCGCCGTGACGGTCTCCACCCTCACCGCCGGCGACAGCGGCGGTGAGGCGATGGGACCGGCCGCCCCTATCGGTACGGGCACCGCGACGACCTCCCCCGATCCTGGCTCGCAGGGCGTCTCCGGACCCGGCCAGAAGCCGCCGACGGGCTCGGGCGGCATCCCGCCCGGTGCGCTGCACACGGCGCTGCGCAGCGCGGACGCCGACCTCTGCCTCGACCTACGGGACACCCGGCCCACCGCCGGTTCCGAGGCGACACTGGCGATTTGCTCGTCGTCCGCGGAGACACAGCGGTGGCTGTACGAGGAGGACGGGCTGCTGCGGAACGGCGCCGACCAGGAGCTGTGCCTCAACTCCCGTACGGTCGACGGCTCCGCGGTCCTCGGAACGTGCACCGAGCCGACGGCCGAGAACGCCGCCGACGTGCGCTACGACGTGACGGTCCAGGGGCATGTGATCCCCCGGTGGGACGACTCACTGGCCGTCGTCCCGACAACTCCCGTGGCGGGTACCTCCGTCGTGGCGAAGCTGCGCGACGAGTCCACTCTCCAGAACTGGTTGACCGACACGGCACCGGACAGTCCCCGGTCCCTGCCGATCGCGGGCGGCGGTCGGGCGACGGTGCCGGCGGAGCGGGACAAGGGGCGCCACGCCGGGGGCCGTGGCTGTGGGAAGCCCGAGCGCGGGGACAACGATGTCCGCGACCGTGGCCGCCACAAGGCGAAGGGCAACCCTCACCAGGACCGCGACGGCGACGAGGACCGTGACCGGCGGGCGCGCTGCGACGACGTGCGCGTCGACGGCTGAAGGGCGCCGGGACGGGTCTTCGCCGGGACGCCCCGGAGTTCACGCGAAGCCGGTGCCGTGTGCCATCAACAGCCCCACGTCCAGCGCCGCCACGGCGACCGCCCCGACGAAGGGAGCCTTCTCCCGGCGGCGGCCGAGCAGCAGGCTCCCGACCGCGATCGCCCCGGCGGCCAGCGGGACGAGCACGGCACCGGCCCCGGCAGGACCCTGCGGGCCCAGCGTCAGCACCACCGACGCCGCGACCAGCGGAACGGGAAGCAGCAACCGGCTCCCGGTGGCGCCGAGTCGGTGCGGCAGCCCTCGTACACCGGTGGCCACGTCACCACGGATGTCGGGCAGGACATCGGCCAGGTGCGCGCCGACACCGAGCAACGCGCCGCCGGTGACGGCCCACCACGCCGGCCAGGGGCTGCCCGGCAGGCTCAGCGAGACGAGGGTCGGCAAGCCGGCGAATCCGATCGCGTACGGCAGCCAGGACAGCGGGGTGGCCTTGAGCCACAGGTTGTACGCCCAGGCTGCGGCCACCGCGATCAGATGCGCGGTGCCGGCGAGCGCGCCGCAAGCCACGGAGAGCGGCACACAGAGCGCGAGCGCCCCGAACGCCGCCCGCCAGACCGTCCTTTGGCCGATCGTGCCGACGGCGACGGGCTTGTCGCCACGGCCGTTGACGATGTCACGCCGGGCGTCGTACGCGTCGTTGCACCACCCCACGGAGAGCTGACCCGTCAGCACCGCGGCGGTGAGCAGCAGGCAACGGCCGCCGCCGTGGCCCGCGGTGACGGCGAGCGCGAGAGTGAGCGTGGTGACCGCGACCACCGGTCCCGGATGACAGGACAGCGCCAGGGCCCGTCCGGTGCTCAGCAGCCGTACGGGGCGCGGGGTTTGGGCGGTGTCCGCTCCGGCCTCGCGGGTGCTCGTTCCCAGGTTCACATCGGCGTCCACCCGCCGATCGTAGGCGCGTCGGCCTCGTTGACCTGGCAGCCGGACGGGCGACTTATGGTGTCTCATCCATTCCTACGGGTGTTGGGAGGTTTATGACATCCTCAGGCCGGAATCGATGACCCGAATCGCCGCCGTGCACGGCGTCCTCGCTCCGTACCGCCACACCCAGTCCGAGATCACCGACATGGTGGCGCACACCTGTCTGCCGGCGGGGGCCGACCGGCGCGTTCTGGACCGGGTGCACGCGGGCACGCGGGTCCGCTCGCGCCATATGGCCCTGCCGCTCGACGACTACGTCAAGATCGACGGGTTCGGCGCCGCCAACGACGTCTTCGTCGAGGTCGCCGGTGATCTGGGCGCCGAGGCGGTGCGCGGAGCGCTCCGTACGGCGGGGCTCCGGCCCGAGGACGTGGACCTGCTGCTGTTCACCTCCGTCACCGGCATCGCCGCTCCCTCCGTGGACGCCCGCCTCGTCGGGCGGTTGGGGCTGCGTCCGGATGTGAAACGCCTGCCGTCATTCGGACTGGGCTGCGTCGCGGGCGCGGCGGGTGTCGCGCGGCTCCACGACTATCTGCGGGGCTGGCCCGAGCAGGTGGCCGTGCTGCTGTCGGTCGAGCTGTGCTCGCTCACCTTCCAGCGGGACGACGCCTCGACGGCGAATCTGGTGGCGACCGGGCTGTTCGGTGACGGGGCGGCGGCGGTCGTGGCGGTGGGCGAACATTTTCCGGGGACGGCGGCGCTGCCGGTGGCCGGTCCCTCGGTCGTCGCCACGCGCAGCCGGATGTACCCGGACACCGGCCATGTCCTGGGCTGGTCCGTCACCGGCTCCGGCTTCCGGATCGTCCTCGATCCGGCGGTGCCCGACATCGTCCGCCGATTTCTCGCCGACGACGTGCGCGCCTTCCTCGCGGAGAACGGTCTGACGCCCGAGGAGATCACCGCGTGGGTCTGCCACCCCGGCGGCCCCAAGGTCCTGGAAGCGGTGAGCGAGGTGCTGGACCTGCCCGACGGCACCCTCGACATCACCTGGCGGTCCCTGTCCGAGGTGGGGAACCTGTCGTCGTCGTCGGTCCTGCACATCCTGCGCGACACCGTCGCCCGGCGCCCCCCGGAGCCGGGCAGTCCCGGCCTGATGATCGCGATGGGCCCTGGCTTCTGCTGTGAACTCGTTCTGCTTCGCTGGTGAGTTGGAGAAACACATGTGGTGGTACACGGCATTGGTGCTGGCTGTCGCCGGTGAGCGGATCGCCGAACTCGTCGTCGCCCGGCGCAACGCCCGCTGGAGCCTGGAGCGCGGCGGCAGGGAGACCGGGCGCGGGCACTACCCGGCGATGGTCGTCCTGCACACCGGTCTGCTGGCCGGCGCGCTCGCCGAAACGGCCCTGGCCGGACGGCCGTTCGCACCCGCCTTCGGCTGGACGATGGTGGGTGTCGTCGTCGCGGCCCAGGCGCTGCGCTGGTGGTGCGTCCGCACTCTGGGGCCGCGCTGGAACACGCGGGTGATCGTCGTGCCCGCTCTGCCCCTGGTGTCCGGCGGGCCCTACCGGCTGCTGCGCCATCCCAACTATGTCGCCGTCGTCGCGGAGGGACTGGCGCTTCCGCTGGTCCACGGGGCGTGGATGACGGCCGTCGTCTTCACGGGCCTCAACGCCGTCCTGCTGGCGGTCCGCGTCCGGTGCGAGAACGCGGCGCTCGGTGCCGCGCCGGCCGGGGTCCCCGCGTGATCGACGTACTGATCGCCGGTGGTGGCCCCGCCGGTCTGGCCGCCGGGATCCACGCCGCCCTCGCGGGGCTGCGGGCCGTGGTGGTGGAGCCGCGCAGCACCCCGGTGGACAAGGCGTGCGGCGAGGGCATCATGCCGGGCGGTGTGGCGGCGCTGCGCGCCCTGGGTGTCGAGGTGCCGGGACGTGACCTGCGCGGTATCCGCTACCGGGACGGTGCGCGCGGCGCCGAGGCGTGCTTCCGGCACGGTACGGGTCTGGGTGTGCGCCGTACGGAGCTGCACGCCGCGCTGCACCGGCGTGCGGACGCCCTCGGCGTGGAGACGGTCCGGGGCAAGGTCGGTGAGGTGCGGCAGGGCGCCGACCGGGTCAGCGCCGGGGGCAGGACCGCGCGCTGGCTGATCGCCGCCGACGGGCTCCACTCACCGATCCGACGTGGTCTCGGACTGGATCGGCCGGACCGCGCGCCGTCCCGCTACGGGCTGCGGCGGCACTTCCGCGTCGCGCCGTGGTCGGACTTCGTGGAGGTCCACTGGTCGCGGCACGGCGAGGCGTATGTGACACCGGTGGGGGACGATCTCGTCGGCGTGGCGGTGCTGAGCCGTGAGCGGCGGGGCTACGACGAACACCTCGCCCGATTCCCCGACTTGGCCCCTCTGCTGGACGAGCGTCCGGCGAGCGGCGTACGGGGCGCGGGCCCGCTGCGGCAGCGGGTGTGCCGGCCGCTGGCCGGTCGGGTGCTGCTCGTCGGCGACGCCGCCGGCTATGTGGACGCGTTGACCGGGGAAGGGATCGCGCTGGCGCTGTCGACGGCCGGGGCGGCGGTGCGCGCGCTGGCCGAGGGCCGGCCGAAGGCGTATCCGGCAGCCTGGTCGAAACTGACCAGGCGTCACCGTCTGCTCACGGAAGGCCTGTTGTGCGCCACGCGCAGCCCGCGCGCGGCCCGCCTGATCGTGCCCGCCGCGGCCCGGCTCCCGTCCGTCTTCACCGCGGCGGTCCACGCGCTCCAGTAGCGGCGCGGACCGTGCGACCCCGTGCGTGATCCGCTCAGCCGCCCGTGCCCGGCTGGAACCAGGTGGGCGCGTCCTCAAGTGACTGCTTGATACGGAACCGGGCGAACTCCCGCAGCTCGGGCAGCGCGTCCACGGGGAACCAGGCGACCTCCAGCGACTCGTCGTCGTTGACCCTGGCCTCCCCGCCGATCGCGCGGCAGCGCATCGTGATGTCCAGGTACTGGCACTGGTCCCCGTTGGGGTACGTGACGGGCTTCGGCAGCGCCTGGACGAGGACGACGCGCTCGGCCCTGCAGCGCACGGCGGTCTCCTCGTACACCTCGCGCTCCGCCGTCACCGCGGGCTGCTCGCCGGGCTCCGAGATCCCCCCGATGGTCGACCAGTTGCCGGTGTCGGCCCGTCTGCCCAGCAGCACGCGCCCTTCGTCGTCGAAGACGACCGCGCTGATTCCGGGCAGCAGCAGCAACTGGTGCCCGGCGGACTCACGGATCTCTCGGATGAAGTCTGGCGTTCCCATGCCATGACCCTATGCGCCGGCCCGCCGACTCCCGGCCGGTGGTCGACGGGGCGCGTCCCATGTCAGCTCGCGTCGTCGGCGGGGCTCGCGTCGGGGCGCCGGCGGGCACGTACGGCCCGTACGCCGACCCAGCCGAGACCGCCGACGGCGATGGCCACCAGCAGCGCCTCGGGCAGGGTGCCCATCCTGGTGGCGGGAGTCTGCGAGGAGCGCAGCGGCATCTCACGGACGAGGGCGTCCGGGGTGAACATCTTCGTCCGGTCGACGACCTCGCCGTCCGGCATGATCATCGCGCTGACGCCGCTGGTGACGGGGACGACGACGGCCCGGCTGTGCTCGACGGCCCGCACACGGGACATCGCCAGCTGCTGGTAGGTCATCTCGCTGCGCCCGAAGGTCGCGTTGTTGCTCGGCACGGTGATGAGCTGCGCCCCGTGCGTGACGGTGTCGCGCACCGCCCAGTCGAAGGCGGCCTCGTAGCAGGTGGCGAGACCGACCTTGGTCCCCGCCAGGTCGAACACGCCCACCTTGTCGCCGGGGCCGAAGTCGCGTCGCACCCGGTCGACGTCGGAGCTGAAGATCCGTACGAAGGAGCGCATCGGGATGTACTCGCCGAACGGCTGGACATGGCGCTTGTCGTACGTCGCGACGGGCCCGCTTCCGGGCTCCCACTTGATCAGGGAGTTGCGGAGCTTGCCGGTGTCGGGCGAGAGCACCGAGCCGATCACCGTGGGCACACCGATCGCCTTGACCGCGTCGTCGATGACGAGGCGCGCGTCGCCGTTGCGGTAGGGGTCGAGATCCGAGGAGTTCTCGGGCCACAGGACGAAGTCCGGCCGTGGTTCCTTGCCGGCCTTGACGTCGGCCGCGAGCTGCTCGGTGCGCTTGGCGTGGTTGTCGAGTACGGCGCGGCGCTGGGCGTTGAAGTCGAGCCCCAGGCGCGGCACATTTCCCTGGATCGCGGCGACGGTCGCGGTGCCGTCCTCGGCGGAGGCATCCACGAGGGGCAGCGCCGCGAGAGCGCCCGCGACGGGGACGAGCACGGACAGCGCGGCGACGGCCACGGCGGCGCGCGGCACCGGCCGCGGCGATCGCTCCGCGCGCGCGGCACGGTGAGCGCGGTGGGCCTGGACCTGGCGGACCGCCTCGTACAGGCCGAAGCCGCACAGCACGACGGCGAAGCCCAGGACCGGCGTGCCGCCCACCGCGGCGAGCGGCAGGAACATGCCGTCCGCCTGACCGAAGGCGATCTTGCCCCAGGGGAAGCCGCCGAACGGCACACGGGCACGGGTGGCCTCGCCCAGGATCCACACGGCGGCGGCGAACACCGGCCACGCGGGCAGCCGGGACACGGCGGCGATCCCCACGCCTACAGCGCCGATGAACAGCGCGGACACGGCGGCCAGCGCGACCCACGGCAGCGGGCCGACCTCTTCGCCCGTCCACTTCAGGAGCGGCAGCAGAAAGCCGAGACCGGCGAGGAATCCGAGCCCGAACCCGGCACGCGGCCGGCGGTCCCCCAGCGTCCAGCCGAGCAGCGCGAATCCGGGCAGCGCCAGCCACCACAGCGGGCGGGGCGGGAAGCTCGCGAAGAGCAGCAGTCCGGACAGTGCCGCGGCGCCGGGCCGTACGAACCGGCGCGGCCACCGCCTGCCGGCGGGCGCGGGTGCGGGCTCGGCGGAGCCGACGGGGGTGATGGTGGTGCTCACCCGGCGGAGTCTACGGTGGCGCGCCCACGGGGCGGCAGTCCGGCCTGTGTTCCCGGGCTCGGCCGGGAGTCAGCCGGCACGTCCTGGCGGGGCCACGCCTCGGCCCTGCCGATCATGGGTGTGAACCGATCTTGGGCGTGAACCGCCCGGCAGGTCAGGCCTCGGCCGAGCCGCCGATGACCGTTCTGCCGCCCGTGGCCTTGCCGAGAACCACCTTCCCGCCGGCCGCCCCGCGCAGCCGGTCGCGGATGACGCGGACCGCGGCCTCGGCGTCGTCCACCGTCACCGTGAACGTCCTGCCGTCGCCGAGGCTCAGCACCACACCCTCGCCGCGCCGTACCACCACGGCCGTCCCCTGCTCGGGCCGCCAGCGGTAGCCCCAGCCGCCCCACTGGCGGGGCGTGACGCTGGGGACGAAGTCGGCGCCGGTCACCTGTGTGAGCGGGATACGGCGGCGTGGCAGCCCGACGTGGCCACAGCGGACCTCCAGGTGCTCGTGGTCGACCTTGACCGCCACGTGCACGAAGGCGAGCGTGCCGAAGAGAATCAGGAGTCCGGCGGCGACACAGCCGACCACCGACGCGGCCAGCGCGACGACGCCGGTCTCCCAGGAGGACTGGATCGCCAGCTCGATGCCGAGCGCGAGGCAGGCGACGCCCACCACGGCGAACAGCCACTGAATGCGGTTGGTCGCTCGGCCGGTCCAGACTTCGGGGAGGGGCACTGTGCCAGGCCCCCCTCGTCGGGGGTGCTCCGTCATGGTTGCAGCGTACTCACGAACCGCGCGGGGAGCACCGCCGCGACGGTACGCGGAGCGGTGACATGTCCGGGGGTAACCCTTGACTCGCCCGTCCGGGGGACCCACCGTGACGGTCCCCACAGGGGTCCCACCGACCAGGAGCCCCGTTAGTGCGCGTGGGTGACGGCGGTGAGCAGTCGGCCCTCGGCGTAGGTGAGGGCCGCGTCGGGCAGCGTGGGGGCGCGGTGGCCCGCCAGCAGGACGGTCAGGTCGCCGGGCGCTGCGCCCGGCGGCGGCGCCGGTATGTCGCCGAGGCGGCGCAGCGCCTGCGCGGCGACGGCGTCGGCCGAGCCGTAGAGCGTCACCTCCGGCAGACCGGGCTGCCGGAGGGCCGCCCGGATGCGTTCGGCGACCAGTTCGTAATGGGTGCAGCCCAGGACGACGGTCCTTACCTCACGCGGGGTGAGGAGCGCCGCCGCCGCGATGGCGGCGGCGATGCCCGCCTCGTCGGCGTGCTCCAGCGCGTCGGCGAGACCGGGGCACGGCACCTCGGTGACGTCGACCGAGGCGGCGTGTGTACGGATGAGGTCGCGCTGGTAGGGGCTGCCCGTGGTGGCCGGGGTGGCCCAGATGGCGACAGGCCCGCCCCCGGCAGCGGCCGGCTTGATCGCGGGGACCGTGCCGATGACGGGCAGACCGGGCTCCAGCGCGGCGCGCAGCGCGGGCAGGGCGTGTACCGAGGCGGTGTTGCAGGCGACGATCAGCGCGTCGGGGCGGTGCGCGGCGGCGGCACGGGCCACCGTGAGCGCGCGCGCCGCGATGTCGTCCGGGGTGCGCGGTCCCCACGGCATGCTGCCGGGGTCGGAGGAGAGTACGAGGCCGGCGTCCGGCCGGAGCCGGCGCGTTGCGGCAGCCGCGGCGAGCAGCCCGAGACCGGAGTCCATCAGCGCGATCTTCACCCGGTCACCATAGACGACGGCCCTTGCGGTCCCGCCGTTGTGGGGCAGACTGCGGCGAATGAGCGCCATCGCCTGGATCGCCGCGGCCTCGCTGGCCGCCTGGGGCTTCCTGTTGCTGGGTCAGGGATTCTTCTGGCGTACGGATCAGCGGCTGCCGCCGCGTGAGGCCCCGCCCCGGTGGCCGTCCGTCGCCGTGGTCGTGCCCGCGCGGGACGAGGCGCGGATGCTGCCGGTGAGCCTGCCGGCGCTGCTGGCTCAGGACTATCCGGGGCGGGCGGAGATCTTCCTCGTCGACGATTCGAGCACCGACGGTACGGGCGCCCTGGCCAGGGAGTTGGCCGACCGGTTCGGCGGGCTGCCGTTGACGGTGGTCTCCGCGCCGGAGCCGGCGCCCGGCTGGACGGGGAAGCTGTGGGCGCTGCGTCATGGCATCGCACTGGCGCGGGAGGGCCGGCCCGACTATCTCCTCCTTACGGATGCCGACATCGCCCATGAGCCGGACAGTCTGCGTGAACTGGTCTCCGCCGCGCGGACGAACGGGCTCGACCTGGTCTCGCAGATGGCCCGGCTTCGGGTGTCCACCGCGTGGGAGCGGCTGATCGTGCCGGCTTTCGTCTACTTCTTCGCGCAGCTGTATCCGTTCCGCCGGGTCAACAAGCCGGGGGCTCGTACGGCGGCAGCCGCCGGCGGCTGCGTGCTGCTGCGGACGGAGACCGCCGAGCGGGCGCGGATTCCCGACTCGATCCGGCAGGCCGTGATCGACGACGTGTCGCTGGCCCGCGCGGTGCGGGACGCCGGGGGCCGGATCTGGCTGGGCCTCGCCGAGCGTGTGGACAGCGTCCGGCCGTATCCGAGGCTGACCGATCTGTGGCGAATGGTGGCGCGCTGCGCGTACGCCCAACTCCTGCACAATCCGCTGCTGTTGGCCGGCACGGTGGCCGGCCTCGCGTTGGTCTATCTGGCGCCGCCCGCCGGCGTGTACGCGGGTCTGGCGGGCGGTGACACCTCGGCCGGTCTGCTGGGTGGCGCCGCGTGGGCGGTGATGTCCGGGACGTACGTACCGGTGCTGCGGTACTACCGGCAGTCGCTCTGGCTCGCTCCCCTGCTCCCGTTCACCGCGCTGCTCTACCTGCTGATGACCGTCGACTCGGCCGTGCGGCACTACCGGGGGCGCGGTGCGGCCTGGAAGGGGCGTACGTACGCCCGTCCGCAGGCCGCACCGGAGCGTTGAGGCGCAGGGCCGACGGGGGCCGGGGCCGAGGCCGGGGCGGGCGTCACTTCCTGCCGGGCGTCCAGTTCATGCCCCAGCCGTAGGCGTAGTCGATGGTGCGCTGCGGGCTGACTCCGCGTTCCGGCACCAGGAAACGCGCTTCGCGCTGGACCAGCAGATCGGAGCCGGTATTGGTGATCAACGCGAGCGAGCAGACCGTGGAGGGAACGGTGCACTCGCCGAGCGAGAAGTCGATCGCGGCGCCGTTCTGCGGCTGGAGTGTGACCGTCGCGTCGAGATCGGCGAAGCTGCGCGCGCCTTCGTAGATCGTCACGAAGATGACGACGCGGCGCAGTTGGTGCTTGTGGTCGAGGTTGATGCTGAGATTCTCGCCGTTGGCCGAACCTCCGGTACGGTCGTCGCCGTCGAGATGGATGAACGGCGGCTGGTGAAGCGCGCCGAACGCATTGCCGAGTGCCTGGACGACGCCTTTGCGGCCGTCGGTCAGTTCGTAGAGCGCGCACAGGTCGAGGTCGAGGTCGCCGTGCATGGCGACGGCCCGGCCGAGCTTCGCGCCCCAGCCCTTGAACTGCTTGCGCACCTGCCAGCTGAGATTGACGCGCATCTCGCCGGAGTTGCCGCCCTGCTTGGACAGCGAGACGGACGGCGCGTCCTTGGTCAGCGTGACCTTGCTGAGCCGTACGGGAGTCGGGGCGGCTGCCGGCGCGGGGCGCGCGGGCGGCGCGGGCGGCGTGTAGGCCGGCGGGGCGGGGGCCGCGACGGGAGCCGGCGGCGCGGGGGTCATCGGTGCCGGGGGCGCCGTGTGCTGCGGCTCGTCGACGCTGATGCCGAAGTCCGTCGCCAGGCCTTCGAGTCCGCTGCTGTACCCCTGACCGACGGAGCGGAACTTCCAGGCGCCCTGCCGCCGGTAGAGCTCGCCGAGCACGAACGCCGTCTCGACGGTGGCGTCCTGGCTGTCGTACCGCGCGATCTCGGCGCCCGACGCCGCGTCGAGGACACGTACGTAGAGTCCCGGCACCCGGCCGAAGTTGCCGCCGTCCGCCGACGCGGCGACGACGATCCGCTCGATGTCGGCCTCCACGCGGGCCAGGTCGACGGAGAGGGTGTCGGTCACACCGCCGGGACCTGTGCCTTTTCCGTCGTACCGTACGGCGCCCGAGGCATGTGCCGGCTGGTTGTAGAAAACGAAGTCCGCGTCCGAGCGGACCTTTCCCGCCTTCAGCAGAAGGGCCGAGGCGTCGACATCCGGCGTCCCGGGCGCCGAACGCCATCCCAATTCGACACGCACACTCGGTGCCGCCACCGGAACATTGGCTCCTTTAAGCATGGACATGCTCGCCCCCATCGAGAGTCGGGTCACCGAAAGTTTTCCGTTGCGCCAAACCTAATCACTGAAGGGGTCTTCGCACCCACGAGGACCCATGAGTAACCCCTCCGGAGCTTGCCCTTTACACGATCACTGCGCCCCCGGACGACCGATTTTTCCCAAGTTCGCTCGCATTGGGGATCCGAAGTCGCCCAGAGCTCCCGAAAGAACCCACTAATCGGACTCCCCAACCGGCACATCGTGGGCTTAACTTATGTTCCATGACCTCCCCCCGCGCCACCTACGGCGGCGGTTACTACACCGCGCCGTCGTTCCCGGACACCCCGATCTACGACTCTCTGGTCGCGGAGCGGGGCACGCCTCAGATCGCCCCGATCCGAGTGCCTTCCGCCTACGACACGGGCAGCAGCTACCAGAGCAACAGCTATCTGCCGGCGCTGCCTTCGGCGCTTCCCGCTCTTCCGGCGGCTCCTTCGCAGCCCACGCCGTCCTACGGTGGCTATCAGCCCCAGCCGGCGCAGCATCCGGTGCCGCTCCAGAACGCCCCGGCGCCCTACATTCCGCAGCAGGCGCCGCCGCCTCGCGGCTATCCGGGCGCTCAGCCCCACCAGCCTCAGCAGCAACAGCAGCCGCCACGTCCCCAGCAGCAGCGCCCCGGGGCGGCGACTGGGTACGAGGCGATGCGCCCCGCCTCACCACGTCCGGCCCCCGCGCCGACGCAGTACGAGGACCCGTACAACCGGCCTTACCAGAGCCGGGGTTACTGATTGCCCCCCGTTCGGACGCACCCGCGATGACGTCGTGGTGAACGTCTTCGGGACCAGGGTTGACGCGTCGTTCGCCCACGTGCGGACGGGCGACCGGTTCGGCCGCCACCTCGGGGTGGAGGTCCGGCCAACCATCGTCACTGTCCCCTGCCCCGGCGCCCTCAACTCCCCGACGGCGCACGGCGATCACGCCGACGAGAGCCCCTATCCGACCCGTCGAACGGAGGGGTGACGTCGCTCTCCCTTCCGCCCTTTTGTGCGTAAGCCGGCCCCCACGGGGCTATACGGACAGGGGAACGGACGGAAGACGGAAGGGGTACGGCGCGATGCGAGCTGTCGTGGGGCTCCGGCGCTGGCGGCACAATCCGCTGCGAAGAAAGACGGATCTGGTGGAGGCATGGGTCGCGCTCGGCGCCCTGCTGCTGATGGTTCTGGCCGTCCCGGCGATCGGCTGGATCTCGGGTGCGCTGACCGACGACGCGTTCCGCCGGACGATCCGGGCCCAGCTCGACGACCGGCACCGCGCGGAAGCCGTCGTGGTCCGCCATGCCACGGGAACCACCCGCGTCGCCTACGACCCGGAGGCCCCGACGGAGCGCGCGGGCGGCCGACCGGTGATCGCCAAGTGGACGGCTCCGGACGGCAGTCGGCACATCGACCTCGTCCGCCCGGCCTCACCGAATCTGCGGGCCGGCGACACCTTCCCGGTCTGGACCGACGACACCGGGCGGCAGGTCAAGCCTCCCATGGACCTCGGCTCGGCCCGTACGCACGCCGTGCTGGCGGGGATCGTGGTGGCCGCGGCCGTCGCCGGTCTGATCGAGGCCGGCCGGCGGCTGGTGGTGTGGCGGCTCAACCAGGTCCGGTACGCGCGGCTCGACCTGGCCTGGGCCCAGGCCGGTCCCGACTGGGGCCGTACGGGCGCCGGCAGCTGAGCGGGTCGCCGGGCGACACTTCGCCGGGCGGCTGAAACCACGCCGGACCACGGCCGGAACCAGCGCCGGAACCGCTCTTGGGTCAACTCAGGGGTGCCGCGCGCGCTACGGTGGTGCGACCCGGTCCTCTGACGCGGCCGGGACTTCCTTGAGTCGATCCCGGAGCGGGTCCGCTCGGCACAGCACGCGCAGGCGCACGAGGTGGGGACAGAACAACACCATGGCACAGGGCACCGTCCAGGTGACGCACACCGGCACCTCGCGTTGGCGCCGCCGCACCGGCGAGTACGCCTCTCTCGCCGCGGCCCTGGAGGCCGCGAGCGACGGCGACACACTCACCGTCGCGCCGGGCACCTACCGCGAGAATCTCGTCGTCATGCGCGCCGTCACGCTGCGCGGGCCCGAGGGCTCCTCGGGCTCGGTGCGGATCGCACCGCCGGAGGGCGTACCGCTGACGGTGCGCGCCTCGGCGACCATCCACGATCTGCATGTGGAGGGCCAGGACACCACCGCGCCCGCACTGCTCGTCGAGGACGGCACCCCGGAGCTGACGGATCTGCGGATCGTCACCCGCTCCGCCGCCGGGATCGAGGTGCGCGGGGCCGCGCGTCCCACCGTCCGCCGCTGCACCGTCGACAATCCGGCCGGTGTCGGTGTCGCCGTACTCGACGGCGCCGGCGGGGTCTTCGAGGACTGCGAGGTCGTCGCGGCCGGGCAGTCGGGCGTCTCCGTGCGCGGCGGGGCGCACCCGCGGCTGGAGCGCTGCCGGATCCACCACGCGTCGGGCGGCGGCCTGACCGTCACCGGCGAGGGCAGCGGTCTGGAGGCCGTCGGCTGCGAGGTGTACGAGATCAAGGGCACCGGCGTGCAGATCGCCGCGCGCGCCGCGGCCCATCTCACCGACTCCAGCGTCCACCGCACGTCGGCCGACGGTGTCACGCTCGACACGGACGCGGTGCTGACGCTCTCGGACTGCGACATCCACGACATCCCGGAGAACGCGGTCGATCTGCGCTCGCGCTCCGTGCTGACGCTGACCCGCTCCACGGTGCGGCGCTTCGGCCGCAACGGTCTCTCGGTCTGGGACCCGGGCACCCGCGTGGACGCCAACCAGTGCGAGATACACGACAGTACGGGCGACTACCCGGCGGTCTGGGTGAGCGACGGGGCGACCGTCGTCCTCGAATCGTGCCGGGTGCACGACGTACCGGACGCGCTGTTCGTCCTCGACCGCGGTTCGCGCGCCGATGTCGTGGACAGCGACCTCTCCCAGGTGCGCAACACGGCCGTGTCGGTGAGCGACGGCGCGACGGCGCAGCTCGACGACTGCCGGATCAGGGAGGCGTCCACCGGCGCCTGGTTCCGTGACCACGGCAGCGGCGGCACGCTCAACTCCTGCACCATCGACGGCGCGCAGACCGGTGTCATCGTCACCAAGGGCGCCGATCCCACCATCGAACGCTGCACGATCACCTCGCCCGCCGAGGCCGGTTTCTATGTCTCCGCCGAGGGCCGCGGCACCTTCCACGACTGCCGGGTGACGGGCAGCGGCGGTTACGGCTTCCATGTGATGGACGGCTGCCGTACGACGCTGACGCGCTGCCGCACCGAGCGCTGCGCGCGCGGCGGTTACGAGTTCCCGGAGGGTGCCGCGGCGGGTCCCGAGGGGTCCGGGGCCGGGCCGACCGTGGAGGACTGCACGAGCGACGAGAGCGGTGTGCTGGCCGTCGTGCCGCAGCCGGCGGCCGTGCTGACGGCCACTCAGACGACCGGGCTGCTGGGCTCGGTGCCGGCCCAGGGCGTGACACCGCCGGACGCGCCGCCGGCGGAGCCGGTCCGCGATCCGGGCACGGTCCTCGGTGAACTCGACGCGCTGGTGGGCCTGGAGAGCGTCAAGCGCGAGGTCCGCGCCCTCACCAACATGATCGAGGTCGGCAGGCGCAGGAAGGAGGCCGGTCTCAAGGCCGCGTCCGCCCGCCGCCATCTGGTCTTCACCGGCTCCCCCGGCACCGGCAAGACGACGGTGGCCCGGCTGTACGGCGAGATCCTGGCCTCGCTCGGGGTGCTGGAGCGCGGACATCTCGTGGAGGTCTCCCGAGTGGATCTGGTGGGCGAGCACATCGGCTCCACCGCGATCCGTACGCAGGAGGCCTTCGACCGGGCCCGTGGCGGCGTGCTGTTCATCGACGAGGCGTACGCGCTGTCGCCGGAGGACTCGGGGCGCGACTTCGGCCGTGAGGCGATCGACACGCTGGTGAAGCTGATGGAGGACCACCGGGAGGCGGTGGTGGTGATCGTCGCCGGGTACACGGTGGAGATGGAGCGCTTCCTCGCGGTCAACCCCGGTGTGGCGTCCCGTTTCTCACGCACCATCACCTTCAGCGACTACGACGCGGACGAACTTCTGCGGATCGTGGAGCAGCAGGCGGAGGAGCACGAGTACCGGCTGGGTACGGGCACGCCCGAGGCACTGCTGAAGTACTTCGCGGTCCTGCCGAAGGGGCCGACCTTCGGCAACGGCCGTACCGCGCGCCAGACGTTCGAGTCGATGGTGGAGCAACACGCGAGCAGGGTCGCCCAGTTGGCGGAGATCAGCACGGACGACCTGACGCTGCTCTACGAGGACGACCTGCCCGAACTGCCCTGACCCCGGCCGCTTTCCAGGCTCCGCGGGTCGGTCGCGGTACCGCCGCGCTGGCCCGGCAGTGCGGGCGGCAGCCGGTCGAGGAGCGCCGCGCGTTCCGACGCGAAGGCGGGATCGGCCTGGTACGCGGAGTGGCCGAGGATCGGCTCGGGGAGCGGGTGGCGCTCCGTACGGCCGTAGGCGAGCGGGTCCTTGAGCGGCCCGTGGTCCACGGCCGGTTCGCCGCCGTCATCGGCGCCGTCGCCGCCCTCGCCGCCCAGCCGGACCGGGCCGCCGATCGGGTCGGTGGAGCGCCACAGATTGCGCCAGCAGTGCACCTCCCTGCCGAGGTCGCCGAGCGGTGCGGCGCCGAAGTAGGCGGGGAACCAGCGGCCGTACAGCCGCTCAAGCGGTGAGCCGTACGTCAGCAGCGCCACTTGGCGGCGGGTGCCCTCGCGCAGCTGCCAGACCGCAGCGGCGGCCAGCACGCTGCCTTGCGAGTGCCCGGAGATGACGAGGCGTCCGCCGGTGCGGGCGGTCCAGGAGGCCATCCGCCAGGTGAGGTCGGGTACGGCGCGTTCCGCGTAACACGGCGGCGCGAAGGGGTGCGAGGCGCGCGGCCAGAAGGTGCCGACGTCCCACAGGATGCCGATGGTCCGCCGGGCGGACGGGTCGCGGTAGGCGCGCCGGCCCCAGGTCACGAACAGTATGAAGCCGAGGCCGATCAGCCAGGAGCCGACCGCCTGCGCGGTGTCGGCGGCCGACTGGATCAGCGCGGGCTCGCCCTCGGCGGCCCGGCCCGGTACGTCCCCGCTCAGCCAGGCCCCGAGGACGGCGCCGACACCGAGCAGGAGTGTCGCGCCGGAGAGGAGTCCGACCAACCAGGGGGCGGTGTCGGTGAGTTCGGCGCGGGCGCGGGCGCCGGCGATCCGGCGGGTACGGATTGAGTCCGGTGTGACGTTCTCCTCCCGTGACCCGTACTCCGCCTCCACGAGCGGTGCGAGACGGCGGGCGGTGCGCACGGTGCGTACGACGAGGAACACGAGCGGGACCAACAGGAGCACGAGCAGGACGGGGATGACGGCCGCCTGCCAGCTCAGCAGCACCGGCGGTCCGGGGATCGAGCCCTCTCCCATGCCGGGCGTCGCGGACCCGTCGAGCCAGTCACCCACGCGCTGGGCCACGCCACCGGTCATCACCCCGGCCAGTGCGCAGGCCAGCATGGCGACGGCGGGGCCGCCGAGGCCGTACAGCGCGATCCTGGCGTGCGGGGCGCGGCGGTGCAGGACGAGTGCCGCCACCGCGAGCGCGACGACGAGGGCGCCCTGGGCGAGGATCAGTACGGGGAACACGACGGAGCCGGGAAGGGTGCCGGAGGAGGTCCAGCCGGGGCGGGACCAGGCCGCGTACACCACCGCGATGCCGAGCAGGACCAGGGAGACGGCGGGCAGCCGGCTGATGAGCGCCTTGTCGAGGGTGCCGTCGCGCCTGCGCTCGCTGCGGCCCCTGCTGCACACCACCCAGAGCACAACGAGCCCTCCGGCGACGAGAGTTGCCTGGAGGAGCCAGCCGACGCTCTCGCGGACGGCGCTCGGCGCGCCGCGGTCGTAGCGGGCGGCGGCGCCGGTGACCGCGCCCGCGACGGTGAGGAATCCGGCGGCGGTGTGCGCGGCGCGCAGCCGGGCGACGAGCCGGCGCCCGTACCAGAAGCCGGGCCTGGCGAGTGCGGGGCGGACGGACGGCGCGCGGTCGGCGGCGCCGTCGGGGGCGCCGTCGGGGGCGGTCCCGGCCGGGCCTTCGTTGGCGTCGGCGGCGTCGGTGGCGTCCGTCGCCTCCGTGAGGTCGGTCGGCGGGCGCTGGGCCTCGTAGGCGCTCCAGGTCCGGTTGGAGAGATACCAGAGGAGGCCGACCAGCGCGGCGGGTACCAGCGCGGCCAGCGCGAGGCGGCGGCCGGGCTGCGCCCACCAGCCGTCCCGTGCGGCGGACAGGAAGCCGAGCCAGGCCCGTTCGTCGGAGCAGCCCGCGGAGCCCGCGCACTGCCAGGCCACCAGGTCCAGCGCGACCTCGCAGGCGGCTGCGGTGAGCAGCACGGTGAGCGTCAGGGCGAGCAGCCGTACCAGCACCCCGTACAACCGCTGGGTCCGGGCGAGCCCGTTGGTCGCCGGGCGCATCCAGTGCGCGAGGTTGACGACCATGAAGGGAAGCAGCAGCAGCCACAGGGCGCGCGTGCCGTTGCCTGAGGTGAGGTTGGACCAGCAGTACGCCTCCGCCACCGGCCCGTCCTCGTACCGCTCGGGGTGGGCCTCCGCCTCCTCGTCGGCGGGACGCCGGTAGATGGCCGCCGTCTCGTCGCCCGTGATCCGCACCGTGTACGGATCGGCGAGCATCTCCTGCGGGGTGGCGCCGCCGACGCCGTGGACCAGCAGTTCGAGCGCGGCGCCGTCGCTCCGGCGGACGGGTGGCTCAGGGGACACGTGGGTGACTCGCTCTCAGACGGCGTCTCGCGGGCGGCGGTTCGCTCTCAGCGACTCTCCCCTTGCCGGGCCGGACCGACACCTGCGTACGGGGCCCAACGCCGTGGGAGGATGAGGGATCGATCCTGTTGATCAGCTGTGTACGGCGCCCGCGTGGACGCCGCCGTGGAAGGACGGCCCCGGTGGTGAGTGACAACCAGAACCTCCTCGCGGAACAGCGGCGGGCCCTGATCCTCGACGAGGTGCGCCGGCGCGGCGGTATCCGCGTCAACGAGCTGACGCGCAAGCTCAACGTCTCCGACATGACGGTCCGCCGGGACCTCGACGCGCTGGCCCGGCTCGGCGTCATCGAGAAGGTGCACGGCGGTGCCGTACCGGTGGTGGAGGCGAGCACCCACGAGCCCGGTTTCGAGGCCAAGTCGGAGCTTGAACTGAGCGCCAAGGAGGACATCGCGCGGACCGCCGCCGCCATGGCCGTGCCGGGCCGGGCGATCGCGCTGTCCGGTGGCACCACCACGTACGCCCTGGCGCACCATCTGGTGGACGTGCCCGATCTGACGGTGGTGACGAACTCGGTGCGGGTGGCCGACGTGTTCCACGCCGCGCAGCCCGCCGGCACGTCGGGAGGTGGGCGCGCGGGCGCGGCCACGGTGGTGCTCACGGGAGGTGTCCGTACACCGTCGGACTCGCTGGTAGGCCCGGTGGCCGATCAGGCGATCCGCTCGCTCCACTTCGACGTGCTCTTCCTGGGTGTGCACGGGATCTCCGCCGAGGCGGGTCTGTCCACGCCGAATCTGGCCGAGGCGGAGACGAACCGCCGGTTCGTGCGCTCCGCGCGGCGGGTGGTGGTCGTGGCCGACCACACCAAGTGGGGGACGGTGGGTCTGAGTTCGTTCGCGACGCTGGACCAGGTCGACACCCTGGTGACGGACGCGGGGCTGTCGGCCGAGGTGCGTGAGGAGATCATGGAGCATCTGCCCGGTCTGGTGGTCGCGGGTGAGCAGGCGTCGGCCGAGCAGTGACCGTCTTCCGTGTCGCACGCCGTACGGAGCTGCCCGCCGACGAGGCCTGGCGGCGTGTCACGGACTGGCCGGCGCACGGGCGCCGGGTGCCGTTGACAGGGATCCGCGTGGAGACGCCGGAGCCGACCGGGACCGGGACGGTGTTCGTGGCACGTACGGGACTCGGACGCGTGCGGTTCGACGACCCGATGGAGATCGTGCGTTGGGAGCCGCCCGAGGCGGGGAGGCCGGGGCGCTGCCGGATGGAGAAGCGTGGCCGCGTGATCACGGGGTGGGCCGAGATCGAGGTGACGGAGGCGGCGCCGGAGAGCGGGGGCCGTACGCTGGTGTGCTGGGCGGAGGAGTTGCGCGTCGCGTTCCTGCCGCGCTTCCTCGACGGGGTGACCGCGAGGACGGGGCGCCTCGTCTTCGGCCGCGTCGTGGACGGCCTGCTGCGAGAGGGCCGTGCCCGCCGCGGAGCGTGATCCCGGCCCTGAGTATGCTCCGGTCTGTACGGCTCCTTCCGCACAGCGCCCTACCGGCACCGCACTTCCGCACACCGCCCTTCCGTCGATCGTGCAGGGACGTGATGTTCATGACCTCTCGTCAGCTCCGTCCCGTGGAAATCGAGTTCGCCCAATCGGCGCCGGTGCGCCTGGTGTTCACGGGTGAGATGAGCGCGTCGCCGACGGCCGTGTACCGGGCGCTGGCCGAGGAGACCGAGGCATGGCCGCAGTGGTTCACGGCCGTGAGCGCGGCGCGCGCGACACCAGGCGGCCGGGAGGTCCGCCTCCGGGTGGGCGGACTGTTCACGGAGACGGTCCTTCTGGCCGAGCCCGATGCCCGCTACGCGTACCGCGTCGACACCTCGTCCGCGCCCGGACCGCGCGCTCTGCTGGAAGAGTGGCGGCTGAGTCCCACCGATACGGGCACGCACGTGAGTTGGACGTTCGCGGCCGACGGCAGCAGGCCCTTTCTCCTCTTCCTGCGGTCGTCCCGCCCGGGAATGGGGCGCACGTTCACGGTGTCCATGCGCCGGCTGGAGCGACGGCTGACGGCTTCGTCCGCCGGCTGACCCGGCGCCCCGCTCCCACCGGCTCGGCGTCGAGCGGGCTCAGTCGGGCCAGGCGCCCGTCCGCAGGAAGTGGTCGATCGTGCCGGTGTACGGCGTGATGTCGATGTCCTGCGCGGTGAGCCAGTCGTCGGAGTAGTACTTGTCGAGGTAGCGGTCGCCCGGGTCGCAGATCAGTGTCACCAGACTCCCCTTGCGGCCCTCGGCCACCATCTCGGCAACGATCTTCAGCGCGCTCCACAGCCCGGTGCCCGTCGAACCGCCCGCCCTGCGGCCGATGGTGCGCTCCAGGACGCGTACGGCGGCGATGCTCGCCGCGTCCGGCACCTTCATCATCCGGTCGATGGCTCCGGTCACGAAGCTCGGCTCCATGCGCGGTCTGCCGATGCCCTCGATCCGGGAGCCCCGGTCACTGTGCGCCTGCGGGTCGCGGTGGGTCCAGCCGTCGAAGAAGCAGGAGTTCTCCGGGTCCGGGACGCAGACCATGGTGTCGTACTGCATGTAGCGCACATAGCGGGAGATCGTCGCCGACGTGCCGCCGGTGCCGGCCGTGGCGACGATCCACGCGGGCACCGGATAGCGCTCCAACCTCAGCTGCTGGTAGATCGATTCGGCGATGTTGTTGTTGCCTCGCCAGTCGGTGGCCCGCTCGGCGTAGGTGAACTGGTCCATGTAGTGTCCGCCGGTCTCGGCGGCGAGGTTGGCCGACTCCTCGTACATCGTGCGCGGGTCGTCCACGAAGTGGCAGCGCCCGCCGTGGAGTTCGATGAGCCGGCACTTGGCGGGGCTGGTGGTGCGCGGCATGACGGCGATGAACGGGACGCCGATCAGCTTGGCGAAGTACGCCTCCGAGACCGCGGTCGAGCCGCTGGACGCCTCGATGACGGGCTTTCCGGGGCGGATCCAGCCGTTGCAGAGCCCGTACAGGAACAGCGAGCGGGCGAGGCGGTGCTTGAGGCTGCCGGTCGGGTGGGTGGACTCGTCCTTGAGATACAGGTCGATGCCCCACCGTTCGGGCAGTGGGAAGAGCAGGAGGTGGGTGTCGGCCGAGCGGTTGGCGTCGGCCTGTACCTTGCGTACGGCGTCCTTGAGCCAGGCCCGGTACGCGGGGTCGCCGCGGTCCACGTCGATGGTGTGCTGCTGCTCCGTCATGCGCGCCGTCCCTCGTCCCGCCGGTGCCCGTATCCGGCGCAACAATAAGCCCTCGACCTGGGCAAACCGTACCTTTGGGTATCCATAGCCGCGCCTTGGAGCGGGGAGTCGCCGGGCGCCCGGCAGTGGTGGTGACGTGTCGTCAGGAGCTGTCGGGGAAGTCGCTCTGGCGTCCACGCGCCGAGTTGTGCAGACTTCCCTAGAGGGAACAGCACGAAGGGGGCGGATCAGCCATGGCGGAGCCGGAGTTCAGCGCGAGCGGCGTCGAGATCGAGCGCTGGCCCCGCTCGCTCACGAAAGCGGGCCGGGTGCTCATCCAGGACGGCAGGCTGGCGCTTCTGACCAGCTACGGACGGGTCATCGACAGCGCGCCGCTGCGGGCGGTGCAGGCGGCCAAGCCGTGGTTCCGGGGTGATGACAGCACGGTGGCGACGGTCAACGGCACGCGCTACCGGCTGACCATGGGCGGGGTCGGCAGACGGCCTGAGGGCAGACTGCTGGCCGGGCGCTTCCTGGAGACCGTACGCAGAGCGGGCACGGCGAAGACCTGATACTGGGCGCCACGCCCCTGGCCCTGTCCGCCGGACAGGGCCAGGGGCGTGGCTTGCCGACCTTGCCCCCGTACCCGTGAGCCGAGGACCGCAAGTCGGGGCCGCGAGTTGCGGTCCCGCAGCACGTGGTTCACTCTGGTGTACATCACTGAGGGTGAACCGGTGGTGACGCCGCTTTTCCAGCCCCCGCCGGGCAAGAACAGCAGCGAGCCTCGCGAGTGAGCTGCTGGATGTGATCCATGCCTTCTTCCGGACCTCAATCGGGGAGTCGCAGCCGTGATCAGCCAGCCAAGCAGGCAGTGCACAGTGCAGCTCCAGGCCCTGCCGTCGCGGATCCGCCAGGTCCGCAGAATCGTTTCTGCGCAATTGCGCTACTGGCAACTCGACCCACTCATCGACCAAGCGGCGCTCGGCGTGACCGAGCTGCTGACCAACGTCCACCGGCACGCTCAGCCGGACAAGACGTGCACCGTCGACATCAAACTCCTTCTCGACCGGCTCACGGTCGCGGTCCATGACCACGACCCGCGCCTGCCGACCGTCAAGGAGGCCGATCCGCTCGACATGTGCGGGCGCGGCCTCGCCCTGATCCAGGCCGTCAGCGAGAGCTGGGGCGTGCGCCCGGAAGGTGACGCGGGAAAGGTCATCTGGTTCACGCTGCCCGCCCCGTCGACCGCCGCTCCGCCCCGCCACCGGCTGTACGGCGCGATGACGGACGGACCCTTCTCGCTCGGACCTCTCACACACGGCTCCTTCGCCGACGGTCCCGTCGGGGGCATCCTGGCCGTGGCCGGGGAGCGCGAACACACCGCCGCCCGGTCAGCCGTCGTCGGCTGACCGGGCGGGGGGGGCGCCACACCCGGACCGTCAGCGCGTCTACTCGGTGGCGATGGCGCGCAGCACATCCAGGCGCGCAGCCCTGCGCGCGGGCCGCCACCCCGCGATCGCGCCGGCCGCCAGCCCGACCACGCCGATGAGCACCAGCTGCACCGGCGGCACGGCGAAGGCGAAGGCCGTGTCTCCCACGCTCTCGGACGCCTTGACGCCGACCCAGCCGAGCAGCCCGCCGAGCACCAGTCCGCCCGCCGTACCGAAGGCCGCCACCAGTACGGACTCCCAGCGGACCATGGACCGCAGCTGCGCCCTGGTCTGGCCGACCGCGCGCAACAGGCCCAGTTCCCTGGTGCGTTCGTGCACGGCGAGGGTGAGGGTGTTGGCGATGCCCAGCAGTGCGATGACCACCGCGAGCCCGAGCAGCGCGTAGATCAGCGTGAGCATCATGTCGATGGCACCGGCGGAGGTTCGCGCGTACTCGTCGCGCGTCTGGACGTCCGGATCGCCGTACGCCGCCGCCGTCTTCTCCACGGCGGCCGTCGCCTCCGCGGCCGGGACGCCGTCCTTGAACGTGACGGAGACAAGGGTGTCGGCGTCCTGGGTACGGTACGGGGCCCAGGCCTCGCGCGTGATGACGTAGTCGCCCGCGAGTTCGGCCTGTTCGTAGACCGCCTTGACCGTGAAGGTCTCCTTCGTGCCGTCGGTGAAGGTGAGTTGTGCCGTGCTGCCCCTCCGCAGATCCCGGTCGTCGGCCTGCGACCGCGACACCGCGATGTCCTGGTCGCCGAATCCGCCGAACGAGCCGTCCACGGAACCGAGTTCGAAGCCCTCGGCGAGCGCGGGCGGGTCGGTGACGGTCAGCTGACGGCCGGCGCCGTCGACCTCGGCCACTCCCCTGCCGAGCCCCACCGCCGAGCCCACTTCGGGGAGTTCGGCCAGGGCGGGCGCGAGCCGGGGGCTCAGCCCGCTGCCCCCGCCGCCGAACGCCGGCACGCTCACCGCCAGGTCGCCGGCGAAGGACCGGGACACCGTCTGGTCCATGGTGGCCTTCAGCGAGGCGCCGAAGACGGTGAACAGGGAGACCACGGCGACACCGATCATCAGCGCGGTGGCGGTCGCCGCCGTGCGCTTGGGGCTGCGCAGCGCGTTGCGCTTGGCCAGGGCGCCCGAGACGCCGCGCAGCCGGTCCAGCGGCCCGCCCAGGAGCCGTACGGCGTAGGAGGAGGCCACCGGGCCGAGCACCACGAAGGCGACGAGGGCGAGAACGGCTCCCGTACCGGCCAGCGGGAGGGACGGTGCGGCGAAGACACCGAGCAGGATCGCGCCGATCCCGGCCAGCCCCACCACCGTACCGACGACGCCTCTGATCCCGGACGCGGCCGAGTCGTCCACGGCTGTCTCGCGCAGCGCGGCCAGCGGCGCGGTGCGCCCGGCCCGTACGGCGGGCAGGAGCGCCGAGCCGAGACAGACGACCACACCGACGGCGAGCGGCAGCAGCATCGAGAGCGGGCTGATCACCAACGCCCCCTCGGGGAACGGGAATCCGATCACCGGGAAGAGGGCCTGGAGGCCCGCGGCGATGCCGATACCGCCGACCTGTCCCCCGGCCGACGCCACGAGCGCGACGACGCTCGCCTCGGCGAGCGTGCCGCCCACGACCTGGCGCCGGGAGGCACCGAGGGCCCGCAACAGCGCGTTCTCGCGGGTGCGTTGGGCGACCACGATGGCGAAGGTGTTGTGGATGGAGAAGGTCGCGACGAGCAGCACGATGCCGGAGAAGACGAGCAGCAGTGTGGTGAACAGGCTGAGGAACTGACCGGAGATCATTTCCTGGTTCTCGTCGGCGGACTCCTGTCCGGTGATCGCCTCCACACCGGACGGCAGGACCGTGCTGAGGGAGTCCACCAGTTCCCGCTGGCCGGTGCCGGGACCGGCGCGCACCTGGATGCTCGCCGCCTCGCCGGGCTCGGGCGTGAGGTACTTCTCCGCGTCGGCCCTGGTCATTCCGGTGTACGTGACCTGGGCCATGCCGTCCTCACCGCCGAAGGTCGCCAGACCGACGACGGTCACCCGCACCGGGTCGGGCGTGCGCAGCACGGTGGTGTCGCCGATCGCCAGCTTGCCGGCCTCGGCCGCACCGCGGTTGAGCACGACCTCGCCGCTCTTCTCCGGCAGCCGGCCGTCGGCGAGCCGGTAGGGGTTGAGCTGGGCGTCGTCGATCCAGTTGCCGGCGACGGTGGGCGGGCCCTGGCCGCCGACGGGTTTGCCGTCGGAGCCGACGAGTTGTCCCGCGCCCTCGATCTTGGGCGCGACGGCGGCGACGCCGGGAACCCGTTCGATCGTCTCGATCAGGTCGGTGCCGACCGGCTCACGGGTGCCGAGCGCGTCGCCGGGCACGGTCACGACGTCGGCGCTGCGGACGACGGCGTCGGTGCCGCCCGCCGCGTCGCCGAACATGGTGTCGAAGCTGCCGCGCAGGGTGTCGCCCATGACGAGGGTGCCCGTCAGGAGGGCCACGCCGAGCAGGACGGCGGTGAAGGTCCCCGCGAAGCGGCGCTTGTGGGCACGGAGCGAGGCGACGCTGATACGCAACGAGGCACGCGTCCCGCTCATGGCCGCACCCCCCGGCCGGCCTGTCCGCCGGGCGTGACGCGGTCGCGGTTGTCCCTGTCGGCGCTGTCGGCGCTGTCGGCGTCGAAGGCTTTCAACCGGTCGAGCACCCGCTCCGCCGTCGGGTCCGGCATCCGGTCCACGAGCCGTCCGTCGGCGAGGAACACGACCTCGTCGGCGTGCGCGGCGGCGACCGGGTCGTGGGTGACCATCACGACCGTGCGGTTCGTACGGCGCACGGTGCTGCCCAGCAGCCGCAGGACCTCCTCGCCGGAGCGGGAGTCGAGATTGCCCGTCGGCTCGTCGGCGAAGACGACGTCGGGGCTGCCCGCGAAGGCGCGGGCGACCGCGACGCGCTGCTGCTGGCCGCCGGACAGCTCGCTGGGGCGGTGGTGGAGACGGTCGCGCAGACCGACGACGTCGACGAGGGCATCGAACCACTCGTCGTCGCGCTCGGCACCCGCGAGGTCCATCGGGAGGGTGATGTTCTCGGCGACGGTGAGGGTCGGAACGAGGTTGAAGGCCTGGAAGACGAAGCCGACGCGCTCGCGGCGCAGCAGCGTGAGTCCGCGGTCGTCCAGTGTGCTCAAGTCGGTGTCGCCGATCAGCGCCGAGCCGGAGGTGAGGGTGTCGAGTCCGGCCGCGCAGTGCAGCAGTGTGGACTTGCCGGAGCCCGAGGGCCCCATGATCGCGGTGAAGCGGCCGACCGGGAAGCCGACGCTCACCCCGTCCAGGGCCCTCACCTCCGTGTCGCCCCTGCCGTAGACCTTCACGGCGTCGACGACACGGGCGGCGTCCGTGGTGACGGTGGTTTTGGTGGAGGTGGTCGCCGTGGAGGTGGCCGCCGTGGGGGTGATCACGCCGGACCGCCCTTGCCCGTACGGCCGAACTGCTCGTCCAGGACGGAGAGTCGGCGCCAGTACTCGTCCTCGTCGATCTCACCGGAGGCGAAACGCCGCCCCAGCATCGCGATCGGCGACTGCGCGTCGTGCGTGTCCCGTACGTCTCGCGCGTCCCGTACGTCGCGCCCGAAGCCGCCGGGCTGCCACGGGGGTCCGCCCCGGCGTCCGCGCCAGACGGTGCGGCGCAGGAGGGTGATGCCGCCGACGATCACGGCTGCCCAGATCAGCGGGAACAGCAGGATCCACGGGCCGGGTCCGCCATTGTTCGCAAGGGTGTTCATCCTGATCAACTCCTCGGTTCGCGACTTCCGCGACTTCTGTCGCTTTCGAGAGTCACGCCGGGAGGGGGTCCGAGTCGTCGTACGGTCAGCGGCAGTGCGGGTACCTCACGGGGAGTACGCGGGCCGCGCACGGCTCCTCCCACGGAGGGCCGCGCGGGTGGCTCAGCCGTCGTCGCGGTCCTTGAGCCGGCGGAACACCCGGCCCTCGTGGGCGAGGCGGCCCACCAGCGCCCCGCCGTACACGACGAATCCGACGCCGACGAGCCAGGACTGCAGGACCAGGACGGTCCCGAACGGGCCGTAGGTGACGGCGCTGGAGGCGATCAGCGGCGAGAAGACGAGCTGCGAGAAGCCGCGCAGGCCGAGCAGGCCGAGGGTGGTGGCCACGGCGCCCGGCACCAGCGCGTTCCAGCGGACCCGTCCGCCGAGCAGCATGCGCTGGGCGAGCCAGAAGAACAGGAACGTGCCGGTGATGTCCAGCAGGACGACCACCAGGGGCCCGAGGACGGGGTCGTCGGGGCTTGGGGTGTTGGTGAAGCCGAGCAGCGCGAGGACCAGCAGCGCGAGGAAGACGACATGGCGCCACATGGTGTGCCAGCGCGCGGTGGGCAGGTCCCAGACCTTCTCGTAGCCGGTCTGGACGGCGGAGCCGAAGGTCAGTCCGAAGACGGCGAGCGCGGCGAGACCGAAGGCGGTGGTGCGCTGGAGCGCCTTGGCCGGCACACCGAACAGCCGCTCCACCTGCGCCTGGGAGTCGTGGGTGACGCCGATGGCCTGGCCGAGCCAGCGCGCGAAGCCCTGGCCGCTGTTGGCTTCGGCCGCCGCGACCAGGACGAGGACCGGGACGAGGGTGAGGAATCCGAGCGCCGCGAAACCCATGGCCCGGTGCATCAGCTCCATCTCGCGCCCGCGCGTCCAGGCGAGCCCGACCGGCGATTCGCGCAGCCACCGGTCGAGGCGCCGGAACCAGCGCGGCGGGGGCGGCGTGGGCTCGGCGCCGGACGGCTCGGTCCCGGACGGCATCTCGGTCATACGGGGTGACCTACCCTCGATGGTGCGGTGACCCGTCCGCAGTGCGTCCGGTCGGGTGGCGGTCGGCCCGGTCCACCGGATCCGACGCCGGAGGGGGCTGCCGGGTACGGCCCCGGCGAGAGGTCGGCCTTGGTCCCGGCGCGGGTCAGGTCAGTGCGGCCAGAGGGTCGTCCAGGACCGGCTGCCAGGCGAGTTCGGCGGCGCCGACGAGACTGTTGTGATCGAGCGTGCACGCGAGGATCGGCACGCTTCCGCTGCGCCCCCACAGACTACGGTCGGCGACGACGGCGCGCAGCCGGGCGGGGTCCGCGTCGAGCAGTTCGCGGTGCAGGCCGCCGAGGATGACGCGGTCCGGGTTGAGGATGTTCACCAGTCCGGCGAGCCCCTGGCCCAGCCGGTCGATCAGCTCCTCGGCCGCCGCCCGTACGGACCGGTCGGCGTACTCCGTACGGAGCAGGTCGCGCGACTGCTGGAGCAGCGACCCCTCGGGGCCGGGGTCCCGGCCGGCCGCGTCGAGGAACGCCAGCGGGTCGGTCTCGACGTCCAGACAGCCCCGGCTGCCGCAATGGCAGGGCCTGCCCTCGGGGTTGACGGTCAGATGGCCGACTTCGAGCGCGAGCCCCGAACTGCCCGTGTGCAGACGGCCGTCCACGACGAGCGCGCCGCCGACGCCGCGATGTCCCGTGGCGACGCAGAGGAGTTGGGCGGCGCCCCGGCCCGCGCCGTGCCGGTGTTCGGCGAGGGCCGCCAGGTTGACGTCGTTGCCGGCGAAGGCGGGGCCCTCGATGCCGGCGGCGCGTACCTGTGCGACGAAGAGGTCGCGTACGGGGGCGCCCGCAGGCCAGGCGAGGTGCAGCGGGTTGAGCGCGGTGCCCTCCGGTTCGGCGACCGCCGACGGGACGGCGAGACCGGCGCCGACGCAGCGCCGCCCGCTCTCGCGCAGCAGCGCGGCGCCTTCGGCGACGACCGCGCCGAGGACCTGGGCGGGGTCGGAGGAGACGGCGACGCAGCCGGGGGCCGTGGCGACCGTACGGCCGCCGAGGGCGACCAGTGCGGCGCGGAATCCGTCGGCGTGGACCTGAGCCGCGAGGACCACCGGGCCGGTGTCGTCCAAGGAGAGGCGGTGCGAGGGGCGGCCCTGGGAACCGGCGGCGGCGCCGGGACGGGAGTCGACCTGGATCAGTCCGAGCGCTTCCAGTTCGGCGGCGACGGCGCCCGCCGTCGCGCGGGTGACGCCCAGTTCCGTGGTGAGCACGGCGCGGGTGGGCGCGCGGCCGGTGTGAACCAGTTCCAGTGCCGGGCCGAGCGCGCTGCGGCCTCTCTCCAGTCGAGTTCTGGTCGTCGTTGCCTTGTCGGCCCTGCCGTTCATGGAGGTGAGTCTCCCATGATCCCGGCGGTTCACCGCCGCATTGTACGGATCGGTCCGGAGCCCCTATCCTTCTTTTGTGCCGAACCTAAACAAACTCCGGGCGGCCATATCGGGGGGTCACGGCGGAGATCCCGCCACCGATGCCGCGATGTCCCGCCTCACCCGCCTCCGTATCACTCTGACCGTGTTCTTCGCCCTGGACGGCTTCCTCTTCGCCGGCTGGGTGGTCCGTATCCCCGCCATCAAGCAGCAGACCGGCTCGTCGGCGAGCGACCTCGGGCTGGCCCTCCTCGGGGTCTCCGCCGGGGCCGTGGTCACGATGATGTTCACGGGGCGGATGTGCGCGCGGTTCGGCAGCCATCCGGTGACCGTGGTCAGTTCGCTGCTGCTGGCGCTGAGCATCGCCCTGCCCGCGCGGACGCACTCGGCGCTGACGCTCGGCCTGGTCCTGCTCGTCTTCGGTGCCGCGTACGGCTCGCTCAACGTCTCGATGAACAGCGCGGCCGTCGATCTCGTCGCCGCGCTGCGTCGTCCCGTGATGTCCAGCTTCCACGCCGCGTTCAGCCTGGGAGGCATGGCGGGCGCGGGACTTGGCGGTCTGGTGGCCGGCAGCCTCTCCGCGTCGGCGCACCTTCTCGCCCTCACCGGCGTCGGTCTGCTCGTCACGGCGCTGGCCGGCCCCTCGCTGCTGCGCCACCAGGTGCCCACGGCCCACAGCCCCCGCCCGGCCGCCGACGCCGATGCCGCGGCGAAGGACGAGAGGACTCCTCGGCGGCCGACCCGGCGTACGCGCCGGCTGGTCGTCCTCTTCGGTGTGATCGCGCTGTGCACCGCGTACGGGGAAGGCGCCCTCGCCGACTGGGGCGCCCTGCATCTCGCCCAGGACCTCGACGCCGGCGCCGGGCTCGCCGCCGCCGGGTACTCGCTGTTCGCCCTCGCCATGACGGTGGGACGGCTGTCCGGTACGGCCCTGCTCGAACGGCTCGGCCAGACGCGCACGTTGGTCGCCGGCGGCGTGCTCGCCGCGCTCGGCATGCTGCTCGGCGCCCTCGCGCCGACGACCTGGCTCGCGCTCGCCGGCTTCGCCGTCACCGGACTCGGCCTGGCCAACATCTTCCCCGTGGCCGTGGCGCGGGCGGGCGCGCTGGCGGGCCCGAGCGGCGTCGCCGCCGCGTCGACGCTGGGGTACGGCGGCATGCTGCTGGGACCGCCCGCGATCGGCTTCCTCGCCGACTGGTTCTCCTTGCCCGTCGCGCTGACCACCGTCGCCCTGCTGGCCGCCGCTGCCGCCCTCATCGCGTACTCGGCGCGCGACGTCTCGGCGCCCGAACCGGCCCCCTCGGACGTCCCGGCCGGTCACGTGCGGGCAGGCGTACCGCCGGAGGTAACGGCGGACGCCCCGGCCCGCGCGGCGCACCAGGAGGGATGAGTAGCCGTACTCAGGCACAGCAGTTCGGCCCGTCCCACGATGGAGGCACCCAACCGATACGGGAGAACGCACCATGAAGTCAGGACGGCTGAACGCACTGGTCCGGCTCGGCCGGGGCCCCGCCCGGCTCGTCTACGGAAACCGGGCCTCGCAGATCTACCTCGCCCTGGTCGCCGCGGCGGCGGTCTTCGTCACCGTGGACACGCTGTTCGTGCACCAGGACGACGCGTCGCTCGCGGGGGTGTGGCTGTTCTTCCTCGCCGCGCCCACCGTCTTCCTCTTCTTCGTCGGCGGATCGCTGGTCGGCGATTCCTTCGCCTCGTCGTCCGGGTTCGGCTATGTGGCGCTCATCGCCTCCGTACTCATCCAGGCGGCGGCCATCGGGGCGTTCGTCCGGGTGCTGGGCGACCGGGCCGGTGACGCCCGTACCCCTCGCGAGGCCTGACGGATCGTCAGCCGAGCCAGCCCGGTCGCACCAGCCCCGACTCATAGGCCCTGACGACCAGTTGGGCCCGGTCACGGGCGCCGAGCTTCACCATCGTGCGGCTCACATGCGTCTTGGCGGTGAGCGGGCTGACGACCAGCCTGCGGGCGATCTCCTCGTTGGAGAGCCCGATCCCGACGAGAGCCATCACCTCCCGCTCCCGCTCGGTGAGTTCGTCGAGACCGCCGGAGGCCGTCGGTGCCTTGGAGCGCGAGGCGAACTCCGCGATCAGCCGTCGCGTCACGCCGGGCGACAGCAGCGCGTCACCGTCCACCACCGCCCTGACGGCGCGCAGCAGTTCCTCCGGCTCGGTGTCCTTGACGAGGAAGCCGGATGCGCCGGAGCGCAGCGCCTCGAAGACGTACTCGTCCAGCTCGAAGGTGGTGAGCATGACCACCTTCACCCCGTCCAGGCCACCGTCCCCGGTGATCCTGCGGGTGGCGTCGAGCCCGTCCATCACCGGCATCCGGATATCCATCAGGACGACGTCCGGGGCGAGTTCGCGTACCTTGCGCAGCGCCTCATCGCCGTCGGCGGCCTCCCCGGCGACCTCGATGTCCGGCTGGGCGTCGAGCAGGGCACGGAAGCCCGCCCGTACCAGTGACTGGTCGTCGGCGAGCAGGACACGGATCACGGTGTCTCCTTGGGCTTCAGGGGAAGGGAGGCCCGTACGCGAAAGCCCCCGTCCGGGCGTGGCCCCGCCTCGATGGTGCCACCGAGGGCGGCTGCGCGTTCCCGCATGCCGACCAGTCCGTTGCCGCTGCCGCCCGCCTCGTCGCCGGTGGCGGGTCCGGCGTCGTCGATGCGCAGGGTGAGTACGTCGGCTCCGTAGCCGAGCTGGACATGCGCGGTACGGGAGCCGGAGTGCCGCACCACGTTGGTCAGGGCTTCCTGGACGATCCGGAAGGCGGCGAGATCGGCGCCGGGCGACAGGGCCACGCGCTCGCCCTCGTCCTCCAGCTCGACGCTCAGGCCCGCCCCCGCCGCCTGCTCGACCAGCTCGGGGAGCCGGTCGAGTCCCGGCGCCGGCGCACGAGGGGCGTCGCCGGAGGTCCTGAGCGTGTCGAGGACCTGCCGTACCTCGCCCAGCGCCTCCTTGCTCGCGGCCTTGATGGTGGTGAGCGCGGTACGGGCCTGCTCCGGGTCGGAGTCGAGGAGCGCGAGCCCCACGCCCGCCTGGACGTTGATGACCGAGATGGAGTGGGCGAGCACGTCGTGGAGTTCGCGCGCGATACGCAGCCGCTCCTCGTCGGCGCGGCGCGCCTCGGCGGCGGCGCGCTCCGCCCGGTCGTGGATCCACTGCTCGCGGCGCACCCTGGCCAGTTCGGAGATGAGGAGAACGGCCACCACCCAGGCGGCGACACCCACTTCGGGCCCCCAGGCCGCGCCGGCGTCGCCGCTCGGCGGCAGGTACGGGTAGAGCAGATGGCCGACGAGCAGATGGCCGACCCACAGCAGACCGATCGCCCACCAGGCCGCCGTGCGGTGTCCGGAGACGATCGCGGCGAAGCAGGCGACCGCGACGGTGAGGAAGATCGGGCCGTAGGGATAGCCCGCGCCGAGGTAGAGCAGGGCCGACAGGGCGACGCCGAAGACGCAGAAGACCGGGTACCGATGGCGCAGCAGGAGCAGCGCGGGGCCGGCGATCAGCAGGACGCGGGCGAACGCGTCGAGCGGTTCCCGGTCCGGCTGGCCCTTCGCGGCGAAGCCCGTACCGACCATGACGAAGACGGCGAGCAGCACGCTGGTGAACCAGGGCAACCGCCACAGCGTGCCGCGGCCGTCCGGGCCGTCGCCGGTTCCGTAACCGCCAGGCAGCGGCCCGCCCCCGAGCCAGGGGGGACCGAATCCGACGCGCCTGATCCGCTCTTCCATACCCGTCACGCTAGACCGGCCGACGGGTGCCGGGCGTCCGCCGGGCGGGGCGACCTGGCCTACTCCTGGTGGAGTACGGAGTGACGCCGCGGGCTCAAGCGGTCAGTGCTCGGGGTGGTCAGGTACTCAGGCCCACGTCGTGGGCGAGGTGTGTCGTCGCGTGCGCGAAGAGTCCGTCGCGGGCCTCGACCACCCGGTTGAACTGGCCGAAGAGTTCGAACGAGATCAGGCCGTAGAGCTGCGCCCAGGCCGCGACGATGGCGACGCCGGTGCCCGGCGGCAGTCCGGGGGCGAACTCGTCGACCAGCCGCCGGTCCTCCTCCCGCAGGTTCGCGGCCGGTGCCGGCGGGGTGAGGACACCGTCCTCGTGGGCGTCGCGGAGTACGGAGATGAGGGTGAGGGCCACGCGGGCGGCGGGTCCGGTGGTGGACATCGGCGCGGTGTAGTCCGGTACGGGCGAGCCGTGGATGAGGGCGTACTCGTGCGGGTTGGCGAGGGCCCAGGCCCGTACCCGCGCGCAGATCGCGACCCAGCGGGTCACATGGTCCGCCGCCCCGCCGTCACCGGAGGGCCCTTCCGCGAGCGCGCTCTCCGCCGCCTCGCCGACCGCGTCGAACGCGTCGATGATGAGAGCGGTCAGCAGATCGTCCCGGCTGGGGAAGTAGCGGTAGAGCGCGGACGAGACCATGCCGAGTTCGCGGGCGACGGCGCGCAGCGACAGCTTGACCGCGCCCTCCTCGGCCAGGCGTCTGCGGGCCTCGTCCTTGATCGCCGCGGTGACCTCGACACGGGCGCGTTCCCTCGCTCCACGGATGGTCGTCATGGGGACAGGGTGACATGCGAGAGAGCGCCGTTCAAATAAGAGAGCAGTGCTCTTGATTTCCCGTATCCCATCGAGGCAGACTGCTCACAAGTAAGAGCACCGCTCTCGCAATCACCTCTGGAGCACACCATGTCGCAGCCGCCCACGACCCCGGAGTCCCAGTCGCAGTCGCAGCCGTACTACGTCAAACCGGGCAAGGGTGACGCCCGGTTCAACAGCGTCATCGCGGCTCTGGCCCGGCGCGGTGTGAGCTTCTTCGGCTCGGCGGAGCTCGCTGTGAAGGGCCGCAAGAGCGGACGGACGCAGCGCATCCCCGTCAACCCCTTCACCTTCGAGGGCAATCAGTATCTGATCTCGGCGCGCGGCCACTCCCACTGGACGCTCAACATGAGGGCGGCCGGGGGCGGCGAACTGCGCGTGGGCCGCCGGGTGCGGGCCTTCACCGCCGTGGAGGTCCCGGACGCGGAGAAGGTCGCCCTGCTGCGCGGCTATCTGCGGCGCTGGGGCTGGGAGGTCTCCGGATACTTCGGCGGGGTCACCGCCAAGTCCTCCGACGAGGAGATCCTGGCGGCGGCCCCCGACCACCCTGTCTTCCGGATCAGCACGGACTCCTGAACGGCTCCGGACCCACCGGAATCAGGTGGTGACCGCGCCGTCCTTCGGGTCCTTGTCCCGGTCGTCGTCGTCCCGTGCCGACTCCCGCCCCTGGTCCCGCGCGTCCTTGTCCGCGTCCTGCGCGGCGCCCGCCCGCTGCCTGTCGAGCACGTCCAGCGCGCGCCGGGCCAGCGGATGTGTCCGTACGAGACCACCCAGGGACGTCACCCCGCGCGTGATGTCGGCGAACGCCTTCCAGGCGGGCCGGAATCCGGTGATCGCCGCGTGCAGCATCCCCGGCCGACGTTCGAAGACCGAGAGCATCCGGCGGCCGACGCTCATCTCCACACCGAGACCCGCCTTGATCGCGAAGGCGTAGTTCAGCGCCTGGCGGCGGGCGTCCACCGCGTCGTGCGCCTCCGCGATCCGTACCGCCCACTCCCCCGCGAGCCGGCCGGACCGCAGCGCGAAGGAGATGCCTTCCCTGGTCCACGGCTCCAGCAGCCCCGCCGCGTCGCCGCACACCAACACCCGGCCGCGCGAGAGCGGCGAGTCGTCGCTGCGGCAGCGCGTCAGATGGCCCGACGAGAGCGCGGGCTCGAACCCGGCCAGCCCCTGCTTGGCGACGAAGTCCTCCAGATAGCGCTTCGTCGCGGCGCCGTCACCGCGCGCCGAGATGACACCGACGGTGAGCGTGTCGCCCTTGGGGAACACCCAGCCGTAACTCCCCGGCAGCGGGCCCCAGTCGATGAGCACCCGGCCCGCCCAGTCCTCGGCGACCGTGGGCGGCACCGGGATCTCCAGCTCAAGACCCAGATCCACCTGGTCGAGCTTCACCCCGACGTGCGCGCCTATCCGGCCCGCGCTGCCGTCGGCGCCGACCACCGCGCGCGCCAGGACCGTCTCGCCGTCGGCGAGGACCACGGCGACCGTACGGCGGTCGGGCACGGCCGGGCCGTGCTGCTGGACGCGTGACACCGAGGCGCCCGTGCGGAGCACGGCGCCCGCCTTCTGGGCGTGCTCCACCAGACTCGCGTCGAACTCGGGCCTGTTGATGAGCCCGAAGAGCATGCGCCGGGAGCGGCGGGTCCGGGCCAGCCGGCCGTTCATCGAGAAGGTGACCGCGTGCACCCGGTCGCGCAGGGGCAGTTCGAAGCCCGGGGGCAGTGCGTCGCGCGAGGGGCCGATGATGCCCCCTCCGCAGGTCTTGTAGCGGGGCAACTCCGCCTTCTCCAGCAGGAGCACCCGCCGGCCCGCGACAGCCGCCGCGTAGGCCGCGGACGCTCCCGCCGGACCCGCGCCGACCACGACGACATCCCACACCGACCGGTCGTCACCCGCCGGACCGGCCTGCGGACCATTCTCGGGCGCGCTTCCAGATTCACTTCCGGCGTCTGCGTTCTCGCTGCTCACGATGTGCTTCTGCTCCTGATCCGACCGGTGGCCCTTGCTGTCGCACGGCATCCTACGGCGCCTTCGGGGCCGGTCCGTTGTGGGAGGATCGGCCCTGTCTTCGACACACACACAAACACACAACGTCGCACCCGCCTGGAGCGTGCCCATGTCCGTCGGTCCGATCGCCGAAACCGTCGCTTCGCTGATGCCGCGCGCACGGGCGGAACTCGCCGAGCTGGTTGCCTTCCGGTCGGTGGCGGATCCCGCGGTGTTCCCCCGGAGCGAGTGCGAGGCCGCCGCCGCGTGGGTGGCGGACGCCCTGCGCACCGAGGGTTTCAGGGATGTCGCGGCGCTCGACACCCCGGACGGCACCCAGTCCGTCTACGGCTATCTGCCCGGCCCCGAAGATGCCCCGACCGTGCTGCTGTACGCGCACTACGACGTGCAGCCGCCGCTCGACGAGAGCGCGTGGCTCACTCCCCCGTTCGAGCTGACCGAGCGCGACGGCCGCTGGTACGGGCGCGGGGCCGCCGACTGCAAGGGCGGCTTCGTGATGCATCTGCTCGCGCTGCGCGCCCTCAAGGCGGCGGGCGGTGTGCCGGTGGGCGTCAAGGTGATCGTGGAGGGCTCGGAGGAGCAGGGCACCGGCGGTCTGGAGCGGTACGCGGAGGAGCACCCGGAGCTGCTGGCCGCCGACACGATCGTCATCGGCGACTCCGGCAACTTCCGGGTGGGGCTGCCGACCGTCACGGCGACGCTGCGCGGCATGACCATGCTGCGCGTCCAGCTCGACACCCTCGAAGGCAACCTGCACTCGGGCCAGTTCGGCGGCGCGGCACCGGACGCCCTCGCGGCGCTGATCCATCTGCTGGCCTCGCTGCGGGCGGACGACGGTTCGACGACGGTGGACGGTCTGGCCGCCGACGCCCACTGGGACGGGCTCGCCTATCCCGAGGCCGACTTCGTCAAGGACGCCAAGGTGCTGGACGGTGTCGGGCTGATCGGCCGGGGCAGTGTCGCCGACCGGATCTGGGCCCGGCCCGCTGTCACCGTGATCGGCATCGACTGCCCGCCCGTCGTGGGCGCGACGCCGTCCCTCCAGGCGAGCGCCCGCGCGCAGATCAGTCTGCGGGTGCCGCCGGGCCAGGACGCCGCCGAGGCGACGAAGCTGCTGATCGCGCACATCGAGGCGCACACCCCGTGGGGTGCGCGGGTCGCGGTCGAACAGGTGGGGCAGGGGCAGCCGTTCCGGGCCGACACCGCCAGCCCGGCGTACGCCTCGATGGCCGAGGCGATGCGCGTCGCCTATCCGGGCGAGGAGATGCAGACCGTCGGCATGGGCGGCTCCATCCCGCTCTGCAACACACTGGCCGCGCTGTACCCGGACGCGGAGATCCTGCTGATAGGGCTCAGTGAGCCGGAGGCGCAGATCCACGCGGTCAACGAGAGTGTGTCACCGCAGGAGTTGGAGCGGCTGTCGGTGGCCGAGGCGCACTTCCTGGTCAACTACGCGCGGTCGAAGCGGAGCTGAGGCGGTCCGGAGTTCCGGCGGACGGACCGGCGGGACGGATCCGAAGGATCCGACGGTCTGACGCGGGAGTCCGGGTACGGGTTCACTCCGCACGTTCTGCGGACAGCGGAAATCGCCGTCAGCGAAGTGGCGCACGCGACCGTTCCGGACTGCATACATTCGACACATGGATCTCGTTGCGATCAGTCCCCGGCTGCATATGCTCCGTTTCCCCATCGGTCAGGCGTACTTGTGGCAGGACGAGAACGAGCTGACTCTCGTCGACTCCGGTCATGTCTACGCGGGACCGGACATCGAGTACGCGATCCGCGATCTGGGACTGGCCCCCGGCAGTCTGCGCCGTATCGTCCTCACCCACTGCCACCGCGACCATGTGGGCGCGGCACAGGAGCTCGCGGGGCGCTACGGCGCCGAGGTGATGGCGCACCGGCTCGACGCACCGATCATCCGCGGCGAGTGGCCCGTGCCCGACCCGCTGCTCCTCGACTGGGAGATCCCGCTGTACGAGCACGGGCTGACCGTGCCGCCCGCGCCGCCCACGCGGGTGGACCGTGAACTGGAGGACGGCGACGAGCTGCCCTTCGGCGACGGCGCGCGTGTGGTGCACGTGCCGGGGCACACGTACGGATCCATCGCCGTTCATCTGCCGTACCACGGCGTGCTGTTCACGGGTGACGCCGTGGCCGCCGCCGAACGCCGGGTGATGCTCGGCGTGTTCAACGTCAACCGCGAGAGCGCCAAGCGGTCCATGATCCGGCTGGCCGCGCTGGGTCCCTCGACGGTCTGTTTCGGTCATGGCGATCCGCTCGTCACCGACGCCACCACGGACGCCGCGTCCGTGCTGCGCGTGTCAGCCGACCGGGACACCGGCCTCCAGATTGAGCACGGTCCGCCGCTCCCGGGCGCGTAGCGCCCAGCGCAGCCGCTCGAAGCGGGCGGGCGGCAGCAGTGACACCGCCTCGTCCTCGGTGACGAAACGCCAGCCGCGCAGTTCCGAGCCGGGCAGCAGCAGCCGCTCGGCGTCCTGGACCGGCAGCCGGCCGCCGTCGAAGAGCAGCCGCAGACCGCCGAAGCCGGGCGGTCTCGGCGGCTCCCAGTCGACCACCAGCAGACTGGGCACGTGGTCGAGTTGGATCCCGATCTCCTCGGTGACCTCGCGCATCCCGGCACGGGCCGGCGCCTCGCCGCGTTCGACCACCCCGCCGGGGAACTCCCAGCCCGGCTTGTAGGTGGGGTCGACGAGCAGCACCCGGTCCCGCTCGTCGAAGAGGAGCACACCCGCCGCGACGGTCTCCGCCGTCGGCTCGGGTGTCTGCACGATCTCGCAGAGCCCCGCCGTCCCCGCGTGGACGGCCTCGGCGACGACCGCCGCGCACTGCGCCGGAGTGAGCCCTCCGGCGTCGACGACCAGGGCGTCGGTCATGAGCCAGCCGAGCGCGGCGCCGTAGGGCTCGATGTGTTCGTACGCCCACTGCCGGGCGCGCTCGGTCCTCGCCGGGTCGTCGTGGCCCGCGGCGCCACCGGCACGACCCGCTATTCGCCCGCGCAAAATCGTTTCGTCCAGCGCCAGCAGCACATGCCGGACGGGAATGCGACGGGATGCCAGACCGCCGAAGATCTCGTCCCGGTACTCCTGCCGCAGCAGCGTCATCGGGACGACGAGCACCCCGCCCACGTCGGCGAGCAGCGCGGCGGCCGTGTCCACGACCAGCCTGCGCCAGATGGGCAGGTCCTGAAAGTCGCTCACCTCGGCGAGTCTCTTCGGCGGCAGCAACTCCCGCAGCCCCGAGCCGATCAGTCCGGGGTCGTACAGAGTGCTGTTCGGGATCATGTCGATCAGCTCGCGCGCCGTACTGGTCTTGCCCGCTCCGAACGCACCGTTGATCCAGACGATCACGGTTCCCCCTCTTCCGTAGCCCCATGTGGATTGCCCGCAACACCCGGCACGGGAAACACGTGGCCGATTCCGGCTGCCCCCTCGACACTCTGATGTTGCCGGTCCGTGGCCGGTTCGCCACCTCTTACGGAGGCGGCGGCGTGTCCTGGGCAGTCACGGTCAGCCCTTGCTGGATCCGAGGGTGAGGCCGGCGATGAAGTGCCGCTGGAGCAGCAGGAAGACGATGACGGTCGGCAGGGCGACGATGATCGAGCCCGCCGCCAGCAGGTTGTAGTCGGTGAAGAACTGCCCGCGCAGATTGTTGAGCGCCGAGGTCACCGGCAGCTTGTCCCCGTCGGAGATGAAGACCAGCGCCCAGAGGAAGTCGTTGTACATCCAGGTGAACTGGAGTGTGCCGAGGGCCGCCAGAGCCGGCCGGCACAGCGGCAGGGTGATCCGCCAGTACTGCGCCCAGACGCCCGCGCCGTCCACGATCGCCGCCTCCAGGATCTCGATCGGCAGCGTGCGCATGAAGTTGGCCAGGACGAAGACGCAGAAGCCCATCTGGAAGCCGACCTGGACGGCGACAACGGCCCAGTACGAGTCGTACAGGGTCATCGAGTCGGACATCCAGTACGGCAGCGGGACGCGGTTGAACAGTACGTACAGCGGCGTGATGATCACCTGCTGCGGCAGCAGATTGCCCGCCGTGAACAGCATCAGCAGCACGATCGATCCGCGCATGCGCAGGCGCGCCACGGCGAATGCGACGAACGAGGCGAGAAAGAGCGCGAGCAGCACTCCGGGGACAGCGATGAGCAGGGTGTTGACGAAGTACTTCGTCATCCCGGAATCGGTGAAGGCCTGCCGGTAGTAGTCGAAGGACAGCGTGTCGGGCAGCGAGAAGTAGCCGTGCTCGGCCGTCTCGTCGTACGGCCTGAGCGAGGCGTACACGGCCAGCAGCAGCGGCGCGAGGAAGCCGAGCGAGACGGCCATCAGGAAGGCGTGCACACCGAGCCGGCCGGGGGTGGGGCGGCGCCCGTTCATCGGTTCTTCTCCCCTCGGATCTCCTGCACCAGATACGTCACGACGAAGCCCATGGATACCACCAGCAGGACCACGGCGATCGCCGATCCGAAGCCGATCCGGCTCGCCTCTCCGATGATGTTGTCCGTGACGAGGACCGAGAGCAGTTCGAGGCCGTTTCTGCCCTTGTTGACGGCGTAGACGATGTCGAAGGCGCGCAGGCCCTCGATCACCGTGATCACCCCGACGATGACGTTGACCGGTCGCAGGGTGGGGAAGACGACTTGGAAGAATGTCTGAGTCTCGCTCGCCCCGTCGATCGCCGCCGCCTCCTTGAGAGAGGCGTCGACGGCCTTGAGGCCGGCCAGGTAGAGGATCATCACATAGCCGGTGTGCCGCCAGGCGGCGGCCAGCAGCACCATCCAGATGTTGAGGTCCGGATCGCCGAGCCAGTCGGTGGGGCTCTCGGTGTCGCCGAGGATCGCGTTGAGCGCCCCCTGGTCGCGGGAGAAGACGAGCTGGGCGATGAAGCCGACGACGGCGAGCGACAGCACGACCGGCAGATAGATCGTCGACTGGTAGAAACGGCTGAAGCGCACACCGCGGTCGATGAGTACGGCGAGCAGCAGCCCGAACGGGGTGGCGACGAGACCGAGGAAGCCCAGCCACATCAGATTGTGCTGGACGGCGGGCCAGAACTGCGGGTAGTTGGTGAACAGGTTCTCGTAGTTCTCCGTGCCGACCCACTCGATGTCGCTGATGCCGTCCCAGCCGGTGAAGGACAGCACGATCGAGGCGACGGTGGGGCCCCACACGATGACGAGATCGAGCAGGAGGGGCACACCCAGCAGCACGCACAGGACGGCGCGGTCGCGGGCGGAGAACCGCCGCGGGCCGCGCCGCCGGGTGCGACGCGTCGTGAGGAACGCCACGGATCAGCTGCCGGCGTCGGAGGCGAAGAGGGTCTTCTTCTGCCGCTCGATCCCGTTGACCAGCCCGTCCACGTCGTCCGGCTCGTTGATGAAGCTCTGGATGGCCTGGATCATCACCGTGGAGGCGAAGTCGGGACGGGTGTCGCGGTCCATGAACTGCGATATCTGCTTGGATCCCGCGATCAGTTCCACCGCTTTCTTCTGGAGCGGTGAGTACTTGGAGACGTCGGCGTCCTCGCTGACCGCGACGTTGTTGGGATCTCCGGCGAGATAGACGTCCTCGGCCCTGCCGGTGGCGAGCCAGGACAGCAGGTCCCTGGCGCTCTCCATGGTCCGGTCGTTCTTCAGGCTCTTGGAGTTCTTCGCGAGCAGGAATCCGTCGATGGGTGCCTCGACCGCGTCCTGACCGTGCTCCGGGTTGATCTCGGGGAAGGGGAAGAAGTCGATGTCATCCTGCTCGTCCTCGGCGAACTGCTGGCCGGGGTGCGGGAGTCCGAAGACGGCCATCCCGCTCTCGCCCTTCTGGAGGCTGGACGCGGCCTCCTGCCAGGTACGGCCGTTGGCGCCCTGCTGGCTGTACGGGAGGATGCCGCGCCAGGTGTCGAAGACGTCCCTGACCCGCTTGTCGGTCCAGGTCTCCTCGCCCGCCATCAGCGACTTGTGGAACTCGTAGCCGTTGCTGCGCATGTTGATGTAGTCGAAGGTGCCCATCGCGGGCCAGCCGTCCTTGTCGCCGAACGCGATCGGGGTCAGCTTGTCCTTCCGCATCCGCTTGGCGAGTGCCAGGTACTCGTCGAGGGTGCGCGGGGCCTCGTAGCCGTACTTCTCGAAGACGCTCTTCCGGTGGAAGACCGCCCACGGATAGTAGTAGTACGGCGTGAGGTACTGCTTGTCGTCGGAGCCGGTCGACTGGGCCTTGAGCGCGGCGGAGAAGCCGGTGTAGTCGCCCCACAGGTCGCTGATGTCGTGCAGCAGCCCCTTCTCGGCGAAGAACTGCATCCGGTAGCCGGCGAACCACATGAAGACGTCGTCGGGCTTGCTCTGCAGATAGCGGCTGATGTTCTCCTGGAAGCTGTTGTGGTCAACGGTGTTGACGTCGATCGTCCGCTTCTCCTTGGACTGCTTCTCGTACGCCGCGAAGGCTTGGGCGAACGCCTTCTTGGGGACCGGGTCCGAGGCGTTCGAGCCCATCGTGACGGTCTTTCCGTCACCGCCGGGGCCACCGCCGCACGCGGCGAGCAGCGACGGCAATGCGATCGCACCCGCCCCGGCCGCCGCACCGCGCAGAAGATTTCGCCGGGAGATCCGGTGTCCGGCCAGACTCGCCGGTACCACCGAACCGTTGAACGGAGACTGAGACATGTCCCCCTCCTCAGGGGTGCGACCCAACACAACCGAACGCGAGGGTTGGATCTCACTCCCCCGGAAGGGACTCGTCAAGGGTTCTGACGGGATACCGATCAACCGTTATCGGGTCTCATCCAACAGAGCCGAACACTCTCTACCACAAACGCGCGCAATGACACAACAGTGAAGTGGGGCACGCCGAGGGCGATTTGACTGCCTGTCATATCCCTTTCGGCCAGGTCGTGTTACGCCCCGTCACTGGCCGGTCGGAGCGGTCATCGCCGCGTCGATCTTGGCCTCGGCGGCAGGCCCGCGCCCGAGCACGGCAGCCGCCGCCGCGCCCACCAGACCCGCGTTCGTACCGGTCAACGCCGGTGCCACGGTGAGGTTCCGGACGAACGAGAGCGTCGCGTACTCACGCAGCGCGCGGCGCAGCGGCAGGAAGAGCACATCGCCCGCGTTCGCCACTCCCCCGCCGACGACCGCGATGCCGATCTCCACGAGCGTGGCCGTCGCGGCGATGCCCGCGGCCAGCGCCTGAGCGGCGCGCTCGAAGGAGGCGATCGCGACCGCGTCGCCGGTGCGGGCCGCCGCGGCGACGGCCGCCGCCGAGGTGTCACCGTCAGGGCCGGGCCGCCAGCCGCCCTCCAGGGCGCGGCGGGCGATGTTGGGGCCGCTGGCGATGCGCTCGACACAGCCGCGCCCGCCGCACGGGCAGAGGTCGCCGTCGAGGTCCACGCTGATGTGGCCGATATGGCCGGCGTTTCCCGACGGACCAGGGTGGATCTTGCCGCCGAGCACCAGGCCGCCGCCGACGCCGGTGGAGACCACCATGCACAGCGCGTTGTCGTAGCCGCGGGCCGCGCCCTGCCAGTGTTCGGCCGCCGTGATGGCGACGCCATCGCCCACGAGCGTCACCGGCAGCCCGCCGGTGGCCCGCTGGACCCGCTCCACCAGCGGGAAGCCGCGCCAGCCTGGAACGTTCACCGGGCTGACGGTGCCGGCCACCGCGTCGACGGGGCCCGCGCTGCCGATGCCGACAGCCGTCGCACGCGGCCACAGCGGCGACGCGCCGATCTCGTCCAGCACCTCCGTCACCGCGCGCATCACCGACTCGCCGTCCTCGGTCGCCGGGGTCGGCCGGCGGGCCCGTACCAGGATCGTCCCGTCACCGTCCACCAACGCTGCGGCGATCTTGGTGCCGCCGATGTCGAGAGCGGCTACGAGGTCGGTATGCATCAGTGTCGGATCTCCAGTGGACGAGAGGGTCGCCGCGGGCGGGGGCGGCGCGGACGCGCCATGGGACCTGCGGGTTCGTGGAACAGTCTCCATTCATCTGACAACGTTGTCCAGGCCTATGCTCAACGCCACACGCCTCGCCCGACAACCGAACGACGACAGGACAGCGCACAGTGGCCGACACCGCCCGTCACCCCGAGCCCCGCTACGGTAATCGGCCCACCATGAAAGACGTGGCAGCGCGTGCCGGTGTGGGGCTCAAGACGGTGTCCCGTGTGGTCAACGCGGAGCCGGGTGTCACGCCCGACACCGAACGGCGCGTCCAGGAGGCCATCGACGCGCTGGGCTTCCGCCGCAACGACTCGGCGCGGGTGCTCCGCAAGGGCCGTACCGCCAGCATCGGCCTGGTGCTCGAAGATCTCGCCGACCCGTTCTACGGCCCGCTGAACCGCGCGGTCGAAGAGGTCGCGCGCGCCCACGGCGCGCTGCTGATCAACGGGTCGAGCGCCGAGGACCCGGACCGCGAGCAGGAGTTGGTGCTCGCGCTGTGCGCGCGCCGGGTGGACGGCCTCATCATCATTCCCGCGGGGCACGACCACCGGTATCTGGAGCCGGAGATCAAGGCCGGAGTCGCGACGGTCTTCGTGGACCGCCCCGCCGGGCAGATCGACGCGGACGCCGTGCTCTCCGACAGCTTCGGGGGCGCGCGTGCCGGCACCGCCCATCTGGTCGCGCACGGCCACCGGCGGATCGGCTTCATCGGTGACCAGCCCCGGATCCATACGGCGGTGGAGCGCCTCGGCGGCTACCGCGCCGCGATGGCGGAGGCCGGTCTGCCGGTGGAGGACGCGTGGGTGTCGCTGGGCACGACCGTGCCCGAGCGGGTCCACGAGGCCGTCGTCACGATGCTGCGCGCCCCCGAGCCGGTCACGGCCATCTTCACCGGCAACAACCGGGTGACCGTGACGGTCGTACGGGCACTGGCCGCGCACGAGAGGCCCGTCGCCCTCGTCGGCTTCGACGACATCGAGCTGGCCGACCTGCTGGACCCCGGGGTCACGGTCATCGCGCAGGACGCCGCCACCCTGGGGCGCACGGCGGCGGAGCGGCTGTTCCGCCGACTGGACGGGGCGGCCGACGCGCCCAGCCAGGTGGTGCTGCCCACCAGGCTGATCGCGCGCGGCTCGGGCGAACTGCCGCCGCCGGCGGACCGGTAGGCCGGGCACCGGCCCGACCGGGCTACGGCGCCGAGACCGTGAGGGCCGCGCGGCGCGGGGCCGCGAAGCCCTCCAGGTCGGCGCGGATGAGACCGGTGAGCCGGGTGACCTCGGCGGTGTCCAGGGCTCCGCAGTCCAGTCCGCGCAGCAGATAGCCGCTGAGTGCCTTGGCGGTGGCGGGCTCGTCCATGACGTCGCCGCCGGCCTTCGCCACGTACGCGGCGAGTCGGGCGGCGGCGGCCTCCAGGCCCTCGCGGTAGAAGGCGTAGACGGCCGCGTAGCGCGTGGGCAGATGGCCGGGGTGCATGTCCCAGCCCTGGTAGTAGGCGCGCGCGAGCGCGCGGCGGGTGAGCCCGTGGTGGAGTCGCCATGCCTCGTGGACCTGGCTGGTGGGGCCGACCGGCAGGACATTGGTCGAGCCGTCACAGACCCGTACGCCGGTGCCGGCGGCGGCGACCTGCATGACGGCCTTGGCGTGGTCGGCGGCCGGGTGGTCGCTGGACTGGTACGCGGCGCTGACCCCGACGCAGGCGCTGTAGTCGAAGGTGCCGTAGTGCAGGCCGGTGGCGCGGCCGTCCGCCGCGACGATCATCCGCGCCACGGCGGCGGTGCCGTCCGCGGCGAGGATGGACTGGCTGGTCTCGATCTGGATCTCGAAGCCGATCCGGCCGGGCGCCAGGCCGCGCGCCTTCTCGAACTCCGAGACCAGCCGCACCATCGCGGTGACCTGTTCGGGATAGGTGACCTTCGGCAGGGTGAGGACGAGCCCTTCGGGGAGCCCGCCGGCCTCCATGAGTCCGCTGAGGAAGATGTCGAGGGTGCGGATGGCCCGGTCCCGTACGGGGGCCTCCAGGCACTTCATCCGGATGCCCATGTACGGGGCGGCGGTGCCGTCGCCGTACGCCTCGTGGACCAGACGCGCGGCGCGCGCGGCGGCGATGTCCTCCTCCTCGTCGGAGTGCGCTCCGTAGCCGTCCTCGAAGTCGATCCGCAGATCCTCCACGGGCTCGCGCTCCAGCTTGGCCCGCACCCGCTCGTACACGGGACCGGCCAGTTCGCCGGAGAGGCCGAGGACACGCGCCAAGGAGGCGGCGTCGGGGGCGTGTTCGTCGAGGGCGGCGAGAGCCTGGTCGCCCCAGGAACGGACGGTGCCCGCGTGGAAGTCGTCCGCCGGGACGTAGACGGTGTGGACGGGCTGGCGGGTGCCGGGGTCTCCGGGATAGCGGCGGGCGAGTTCCGCGTCGACCGGTTCGAGTGAGGCGCCGATGCTCGTCGCGACCGCGTCCGCGAGGCTCGTCGTCACCTTCTCCTGCTGACCCTGACCCATTCCCAGCCTCCATTTTCCGCAATATGGAATTCATCATCCGCATAGTGAAGTTAGCTGTCTGATCCACGCTGCGTCAATGGTCGCCCGGAGCGGGCCGGGAAGCGAGTACGCAGCACGAAGGGGCCGCGCGGCGTGACGCGCCGCGCGGCCCCTTCGCATGCTGCCCGGCTCAGCCCTTGCGTGCCTTGATGGCCTCGGTGAGCTGGGGGACGACCTGGAAGAGGTCGCCGACGACGCCGTAGTCGACGAGGTCGAAGATGGGCGCCTCGGCGTCCTTGTTGACCGCGACGATCGTCTTCGAGGTCTGCATGCCCGCCCGGTGCTGGATCGCGCCCGAGATGCCGGAGGCGATGTACAGCTGCGGGGAGACCGACTTGCCGGTCTGGCCGACCTGGTTGGAGTGCGGGTACCAGCCCGCGTCCACGGCGGCGCGCGAGGCGCCCACGGCCGCGCCGAGGGAGTCGGCGAGCGCCTCGATGATCGCGAAGTTCTCGGCGCCGTTGACGCCGCGCCCGCCCGAGACGACGATCGCGGCCTCGGTCAGCTCCGGCCTGCCGGTGGACTCGCGCGGGGTGCGCGCGACGACCTTGGTGCCGGTGGCGGCCTCGCCGAAGGTCACCGCCAGCTCCTCGACGCTCTCCGCGACGGCGGCCGGCTCGACCGGGGCCGAGTTGGGCTTCACCGTGATCACCGGAGTGCCCTTGGTGATACGGGAGTTGGTGGTGTACGCGGCGGCGAACACCGACTGCGTCGCCACCGGGCCCTTGTCGTCGGCCGTCAGGTCGATCGCGTCGGTGATCAGACCCGAGCCGATGCGCACCGCGAGGCGGCCGGCGATCTCCTTGCCCTCGGCGGACGAGGGGACGAGCACGGCGACCGGGGACACGCTGTCGTATGCGGCCTGGAGCGCGTCGACCTTCGGGACGACGAGGTAGTCGGCGAACTCGGGGGCGTCTGCGGTCAGCACCTTCACCGCGCCGTGCTCCGCCAGCGTGGCGGCGGTGGCGGCGGCGCCCGCGCCGAGCGCGACGGCGACCGGGTCACCGAGACGGCGGGCCAGCGTCAGCAGCTCCAGGGTGGGCTTGCGGACGGCGCCGTCCACATGATCGACATAGACGAGGACTTCAGCCATGGGTTGTGTTCTCCTGCGGATGCGTGTGCGTGAAGGAACCGGGACCGGCTACGGGGGCGGTGTGCCGCACCCGTCAGATGAACTTCTGGCTCACGAGGTACTCGGCCAGCTGGTCGCCGCCCTTGCCCTCGTCGTTGACGATCGTGCCCGCCGTACGGGCCGGGCGCTCCGTGGCCGAGTCGACCGCCGTCCACGCGCCTTCGAGGCCGACGTCCCCGGCCTCGATGTCCAGGTCCCCGAGGTCCAGGGACTCCACCGGCTTCTTCTTCGCCGCCATGATCCCCTTGAACGAGGGGTAGCGGGCCTCGCCCGACTGGTCCGTCACCGACACCACGGCGGGCAGGGAGGCTTCCAGCTGCTCGGTCGCCGCGTCGCCGTCGCGGCGGCCCTTGACGGTGCCGCCCTCGACGGACACCTCGGACAGCAGCGTCACCTGCGGTACGCCCAGGCGCTCGGCGAGCATCGCGGGCAGGACGCCCATCGTGCCGTCCGTGGAGGCCATGCCGCAGACCACCAGGTCGTAGCCGGTCTTCTCGACGGCCTTCGCGAGGACCAGCGAGGTGCCGAGCGCGTCCGTGCCGTGCAGATCGTCGTCCTCGACATGGACCGCCTTGTCCGCACCCATCGACAGCGCCTTGCGCAGGGCGTCCTTCGCGTCCTCGGGGCCGACGGTCAGGACGGTGACCTCCGCGTCGCCGTCGCCGTCGTGGTCGGAGGCGATCTGGAGCGCCTGCTCGACCGCGTACTCGTCCAGCTCCGACAGCAGACCGTCCACATCGTCCCGGTCCAGCGTCAGGTCATCGGCGAAATGCCGGTCGCCCGAGGCGTCGGGCACGTACTTCACACAGACAACGATCCTCAAGCTCACGCCGGCTCTCCTACTGCATCGTCATTTCTGGGCTGCCTTGTTGTTCGCAGCATAGGCGCCTGACGGGGTGTTTTCCGGTCAGGTCGACCCGCACACCGACCATAATATTACTCGCCAGTACATCCACCTCATGCCCCCTGAGCAAGCGCTTGTAACTGTGACCTTCCCAACGCCGCTTCCCAACGCCGCACCGGCCCGCGGCCAGGAGACTCTCAGTCGTCGGGCGTCGCGGCGGAGACGGCCGCACCCAGCGCGGCGATCACGTCCGCCTTACGGGGAGCCCCGGCCGCCCGGCGCACGATCCGGCCGCCCGCGTCGAGGACAAGCACCGTGGGCGTCCTGAGGATGCCGAGGTCGCGCACCAACTCCAGGCGGTCCTCGGCGTCCAGCTCCACATGGGCGACGCCGCCGACCATCGCGGCGACCTCGGCGAGCGTGCGCCTGGTGGCGCGGCAGGGCTGGCAGAACGCGCTGGAGAACTGGACGAGCGTGGCGCGCTCCCCCAACTCCGCGCCCAACTCGGCGGCGCCGAGCCGCCTTTCCCGCTCACTCCCGCGCACCGTCGGTCCCGTCGTCGTCATCCCCCGTGCAGCGTTCGTACGGCCCCGAAGTATTCCGCGGTCCCGCCGGGCCGCCCGGCGCGATGCCGGTCCAGGAGCGCGACGATCGCGACGGCTCGGCCGCTGAGCTGCGGCAAACGCCCTGATCACCCGGTAATGACGTGATGAGAATCTCGCTCCGCGCCGTCGGGAGGACTGGCCACACGCCCTCGTTTGGGGCACGATCTGCCCAATGCCGAAAACCTACGGCTGCGTAGCTTCCGTCGGGAGAACCCTCCCCGGGAACAGAAGGGTCTCCTCCAGATGGCAGAGCTCGTCTACCGGCCGGTCGTCGGCGCCGCCCGCACGATGTTCAGGGCGCTGGACCTCAAGATCGAGACTCAGGGCTCCGAGAACATTCCGCGTACCGGCGGTGCCGTGCTCGTCAGCAACCACATCAGCTATCTGGACTTCATCTTCACCGGGCTCACCGCGCTCCCCCAGAAGCGTCTCGTCCGCTTCATGGCGAAGGACTCCGTCTTCCGGCACAAGGTGTCGGGGCCGCTGATGCGCGGCATGAAGCACATCCCGGTCGACCGCAAACAGGGCGAGAGCGCCTACGCGCACGCGCTCGACTCGCTGCGCTCCGGCGAGATCGTCGGTGTGTTCCCCGAGGCGACCATCTCGCAGTCCTTCACGCTCAAGTCCTTCAAGTCCGGCGCGGCGCGCCTGGCGCAGGAGGCCGGTGTGCCGCTGATCCCGATGGCGCTGTGGGGCACCCAGCGGATCTGGACCAAGGGCCGCCCGCGCAACTTCCGGCGCAGCCACATCCCGGTGACGATGCGGGTCGGCGAGCCGCTGGAGGCGCCCACCGACCAGTACGCGGGGGCCATCACCCGGCGGCTGCGCGAGAGGGTGCAGGAGCTGCTCGAAGCCGCCCAACGCGCCTATCCGGTACGGCCCAAGGACGCGAGCGACACCTGGTGGGTACCGGCGCACCTGGGCGGTACGGCTCCGACACCGGCCGAGGTCCGCGAAGCCGGCTGAGCCTCGCGGCCCCTGCGCACGGCGCCACGGAAACGTCACTGCGGGGCCAGGCGCGCGGTGCCGCCGGGGCCGGTCCGCCGGGCGTCAGCCCGCGGGGTGCACGGTGATTCGCGCGCCGGGGCTCAACTTCTCCAGCCCCTCGGCGAGTTCGGCACCCGCGGCGTCGAGTTCGGCGCGGGTCATCGGGGCCAGGCTCTCCAGCAGGAAGATGGCGTTCACCGACTCCTCCGTGAGCCGGGTGCGCACGCCCTGGCGCCAGTTCCAGCGCCGGCAGGTGACACCTTCGTCGTCGCGCCACACGACTTCGCCCGCGTCTGGGTGCTCGATCACCGTCTCACCGCCCGCGGCCGTGTGGAACGGCTCGTCGCCGGTGGCCCGTACGAGCCGCATGGGGCCCGCGATGTGGTCGGTGTCCTCGCCGCCGACGGGGATCAGATGGGCCACGCTGATCGCGTTGTAGAGGTCGACGAGCAGATTGATCCGGGGCAGACCGCCATCGGCGAGCGCGCGTCTGGCCAGCGCCTCGGCGGAGTTGCGGGTGCGGGACGGCTTGCTGCCGAAGGCCGTGTACGCCGCGCGCCAGGCGGCCATGTGCGGGTCCTCGTGCGGGGCGCGCCCGTCGAGGCGGGCGGCGAGCCGCCGGGCCGCGTCGTCCAGCAGGGCCGAACTCGCCTCGCTGCTGGGGCCGTTGACCAGCCCGTGGGCCTCGACGGCGAGCGGGGTGAAGCCGGGGACGAGGGAGTGCACCTCATCCGACACGGTGAACGTCAGGGTCATCGTCTGCCTTGCCTCGGAACGTACGAAAAGCGGTGCATCACAGCACACCTGGAGGTCTACTGTAATGCACCGCCGCAGCCAGTCCGCCGGAGCGAGGCCCGGTCGCTGGTTACCTGGCCATCTCCTCCTTGAGCGCCTGGACGAACGCGTCGACGTCGTCCTCCGAGGTGTCGAAGGCGCACATCCAGCGCACGTCGCCGGCCGACTCGTCCCAGAAGTAGAAGCGGAACCGCTGCTGAAGGCGCACGCTCACGTCGTGCGGCAGCCGGGCGAACACGGCGTTGGCCTGGACAGGGTGCAGGATCTCGACGCCGTCGACCGTGCGCACACCGTCGGCGAGCCGCTGCGCCATGGCGTTGCTGTGCCGGGCGTTGCGCAGCCACAGGTCGCCGGCCAGCAGCGCCTCCAACTGCACGGAGACGAACCGCGTCTTGGAGCTGAGCTGCATCGAGAGCTTGCGCAGCCGCTTCATCGCGCGGACGGCGTCGGGGTCGATGACGACGACGGCCTCGCCGAAGATCGCGCCGTTCTTCGTGGCGCCGTAACTCAGCACGTCCACACCGACGGTGTTGGTGAAGGTCCGCATCGGTACGTCGAGGGAGGCGGCGGCGTTGGATATCCGGGCCCCGTCGAGATGGACCTTCATGCCCCGCTCATGGGCGTGCTCGCACAGCGCGCGGATCTCGTCCGGGGTGTAGACGGTGCCCAGTTCGGTGTTCTGGGTGATCGACACGACCTGCGGCATGGCGCGGTGCTCGTCCTCGTAACCCCAGGCCTGCCGGTCGACCAGCTCCGGGGTGAGTTTGCCGTCCGGGGTCGGCACGGCCAGCAGTTTGAGCCCGCCGACCCGCTCGGGCGCCCCGCCCTCGTCCACGTTGATGTGCGCGCTCTCGGCGCAGATCACCGCGCCCCAGCGGTCGGTCATCGCCTGGAGCGCGACAACGTTCGCCCCGGTGCCGTTGAAGACCGGGAAGGCCTGCGCGGTGGGGCCGAAGTGGCTGTGCATGACGCGCTGGAGATGGTCGGTGTACTCGTCCTCGCCGTACGCGATCTGGTGGCCGCCGTTGGCGACCGCGAGCGCGGCCAGCACCTCGGGGTGGGCGCCCGCGTAGTTGTCGCTGGCGAAGCCGCGGACGCCGGGGTCGTGGTGCGTACGCGCGGCGGTCGTACGGGACCTCATGACTTGGGGGTCAGCCACAGACGGCTTCCGTTCACTTCACCGGCGGGCCGGTCCCAGACTCCCGCGATGGCCTCCGCCAGCTCTCCGGTGTCCGTGAAGCCCGCGAACTTCGCATTCGGGCGCTCGGCGCGCATCGCGTCGTGCACCAGTGCCTTGACGACCAGGATCGTAGCCGCCGCGCTCGGGCCCTCGTCGCCCCCGGCCTTGCGGAAGTCGTCGCCCAGCGCGAGCGTCCAGGCCTCGGCCGCGGCCTTGGCCGCCGCGTAGGCGGCGTTGCCGGCCGTGGGCTTGCTCGCACCGGCGGCGCTGACCAGCACATAGCGACCGCGGTCGCTGCGCAGCAGGCTGTCGTGGAAGGCGAGGGAGGTGTGCTGGGCGGTGCGGATCAGCAGCTTCTCCAGCAGGTCCCAGTCGGCGAGATCGGTGTCGGCGAAGGTCTTGCCGCCGCGCCAGCCGCCCACCAGGTGGACGAGACCGTCCACCCGGCCCGCGTCCTTCTCGGTCCTGGCCGCCCACGCGCGGGTGGCCTCCGGGTCGAGGAGGTCGACGGTGTCACCCGTGACGGTGGCGCCACTGTGCGCGCGGCGGGTGGCGTCGACGGCCTCGGCCAGGCTCGCCGCGTCCGCGTCGGCGCCGACGACCCTCGCGCCCGCCGAGGCCAGGCGCAGCAGGGTGGCGCGTCCAGCGGGGCCGCCCGCTCCGGCGACCGCGACGACGGCGCCGTCCAGCGCGCCTCCCGCTCCGGTGCTTGTGCTCATGGTCGTCTTCTCCGTCATCCCGGTGTTCACCGTGTCCGAACCGTCGTCGCTCACGCCTGCGCCGTGATGCCCCGAGTGGAGGCGATCACGGTCTTGAGCTTCTTGCCCAGTGCCTCGTAGAACATGCTGAGCGGAAACTCGTCCGGAAGCACGTCGTCGACCAGCTTGCGCGGGGGCAGATCCAGGTCGAGGGCGTCCGGGCCCTTGGCCCAGCGGGATCCGGGGTGGGGGGCCAGATAGGTGGAGACGAGGTCGTAGGCGGCGAACCAGTGGACCAGCTTCGGACGGTCGATGCCCGCCCGGTAGAGGCTCTCGATCTCGCCGAGCAGCCGCTGGGTGACCTCCGGGGCCCTGTCCCAGTCGATACGCAGGGTGTTGTCCGTCCAGCGCACCACGTCGTGCTTGTGGAGGTACGAGAAGAGCAGCTGGCCGCCGAGGCCGTCGTAGTTGCGCTCGCGTGCGCCGGTGACGGGGAAGCGGAACATCCGGTCGAAGAGGACCGCGTACTGCACGTCGCGGCCCTGCGCGACGCCGTCCGCCTGGAGCCGCACGGCCTCCCGGAAGGCGGTGAGGTCGCAGCGCAGCTCCTCCAGGCCGTACATCCAGAACGGCTGCCGCTGCTTGATCATGAAGGGGTCGAACGGCAGGTCGCCATGGCTGTGGGTGCGGTCGTGGATCATGTCCCAGAGCACGAAGGCCTGCTGGCAGCGGTCCTGGTCGCCGACCATCTCGCGGATGTCGTCGGGGAGTTCGACGCCGAGGATGTCGACGGCGGCCTCGGTGACCCGGCGGAATCGGGCCGCCTCGCGGTCGCAGAAGATGCCGCCCCAGCTGAATCGCTCGGGGGCCTGCCGGACGGCGATCGTCTCGGGGAAGAGGACCGCGGAGTTGGTGTCGTACCCCGCGGTGAAGTCCTCGAAGGTGATGCCGCAGAAGAGCGGGTTGTCGTAGCGGGTGCGCTCCAGCTCGGCGAGCCATTCGGGCCAGACCATGCGCAGGACGACCGCTTCGAGATTGCGGTCCGGGTTGCCGTTCTGCGTGTACATGGGGAAGACGACCAGGTGCTGGAGCCGGTCCACGCGGTCGGCCGCGGGCTGGAAGGCGAGCAGCGAGTCCAGGAAGTCGGGTACGCCGAAGGCGCTGTCGGCCCATTTACGGAGGTCCGAGACGAGCGCCGCATGGTAGGCGGCGTCGTGCGGCAGCAGGGGCGACAGCTGCTCGACGGCGGCGGTCACGCGGTCGAGCGTGACCTCGGCGAGGGTGCGCGCGGGCGCGTCGTCGGCGTCGAAATCTATGGAACCGTCCTTCGACTGCCAGGGGCGGATCTCCTCGACGGCGCTCTTCAGCTCCGTCCAGGCGGGGTGTTCGATCACCCGCTGCTCGCCGGCCGTGTGCTCTCCGGGTCGGTCCTGCACAAGAATCTGCGACATGTCACGTCCTCCACGGGAGAAGCTGGCGTCAAAGCACCGTATCGGTCTTCGATTCTCCCGTACAAGGTCGGGCAAGACAAATTATCCTGCCACGCTTCAGGTTTACGGGCGATTTTCCTGCCGTACGCGCCATGGACAACAGGCACCGGCCCGTACGTGTACGAGACGGGCCCAGACAGGCACGGTGGCCGCTAGGCTGCCGCCGTGCCGCGTGGGGCACCAGCGCCGCGCGGGAGCCGCCGACGACGGAAGCGAGTCAGCCTTGACTTTCCTCACCATCGGTCATCGTGGAGTGATGGGTGTCGAACCCGAGAACACCCTGCGCTCCTTCCTGCACGCCGAGCGAGCCGGTATGGACGCCATCGAGCTCGATCTTCATCTGAGCAAGGACGGCGCCCTCGTCGTCATGCACGACGCCGAGCTGGACCGTACGACGGACGGCACGGGCCCGATCGCCGACCGGACGCTCGCCGAGCTGCGGGAGCTGGACGCGGGAGCGGGCGAGCGGGTGCCGGTCTTCGAGGAGGTCCTGGACGCGGTGGGCTCACCGCTCCAGGCGGAGATCAAGGATGTGGCGGCGGCACGCGCGCTGGCCGAGGTCATGCACCGGCGCAAGCTCGTCGGGCGGGTGGAGGTGTCCTCGTTCCACGACGAGGCGGTCGCCGAGATCTCCGCCCTGGTGCCCGGCGTACGGACGGTGCTGATCGCCAGCCGCTGGGACGGCGACATCGTGGACCGGGCCGTCGCGGTGCGCGCGGACTCGCTCGCGCTGAACATCCGGCGCCTGACGCTGGAGGTGGTGGAGCGCGCGCACGCGGCGGGGCTCGGGGTCATCGGGTGGGTGGTGAACACCCCGGACCAGTTGCGGCTGGTGCGGGCGCTCGGCCTGGAAGGCGCGACCACCGACTTCCCGGAGATCCGCCGCACCGGCCGCTTCACGGCCTGACGCCCGGCGGACACGCTCAGCCCAGCGGCTTGACCAGCAGCTCGAACGCCAGGTCGTCGCGCTGCGGGATGCCGAAGCGCTCGTCGCCGTACGGGAACGGGGTCAGCTGTCCCGTACGGCGGTAGCCGCGGCGCTCGTACCAGGCGATCAGGTCCTCGCGCTGGACGATCACGGTCATGTGCATCTCACCGACACCCCAGTCCACGAGGGCACGGCGCTCCGCCTCGGCGATGATGCGCTTGCCGAGACCACCGCCCTGCGCCCCCGGATCGACGGCGAACATACCGAAGTACGCTGCGGGGCCCCGGTGTTCCAGCTGGCAGCAGGCGATCAGCTCACCGTCCGCCTCGACCATCAGGAGCCGGCTGCCCGCTGCCTCGATCACGTCGAGCACACCCTGCTCGTCGGTGCGCCGGCCCTCCAGCAGATCGGCCTCGGAGGTCCAGGACGCGCGGGCGCTCTCGCCGCGGTAGGCGGACTCGATGAGGGCGACGAGCGGCTTGACGTCCTCTGTGGTGGCGTCCCGGTAGGTGAGCTGACCGGGCGCGGGACGCGGGGTGGTGTCCATGGTGCGCGTTCTCCGATTCTCCGCCGCGGACGGGCGGCGCGCCCGAGCCTAACCCCACTTCCCGGCGGCGCGGATCGGCGGGGCGCGAGGAGCCGTGTCCCTGGTCGTCATGCCTCTCTCCCTGCGCTCACCTCGGCACCGTCCGCCTCGGCACCCACGTCGGCACCCGCGTCGCCGCCCGCGTCGAGCGGGGCTCTGCGGTGTTTCGGTGTGAAGCCCAGCAGCCGCGCACAGGCCGAGGTGTCGAACAGCGAGGCGTGGCCGGTCAGTTCGGTGAAGTACGGCACGCCCGGATGGTGTTCTTCGAGGAGTTGGGCCGTCGGCACGGGCGACGACGTGTCGTCCGCGGCGACGTTGAGCACATGACAGCCCGTCAGTTCGGCGTGGAGCGCGTACCGGACGGCCCTGGCGGCGTCCCTGGTGTCGAGCCACCTGCCGTGCTCGACGTCTTGCCCGGTACGGTCGTGGCACACGACGGCGCACTGTCCCCGCACGAGACCTCCGGTCACGGGGTCGGCTTCGACGGGACAGCGGCGCGCGGGCATCCGGTGCCCGAGCCACTGGAACACGACCGCTGGGCCCTGCTGCGCAACACCGACGGGAGCGTGCAACGACCATGACAACCACCGCATCGGGCCCACCGCCCGCCCCCGGCTTCCGTCCGACCCCCGGCTCCCGCCGCGCGCTGGTCGTCCGCGGCGGCTGGGAGGGCCACGAGCCCGTGAAGACGACGGATCTTTTCCTGCCCTTCCTCCAGGAGAAGGGTTACGCGGTCGAGACGGCCGACACCCTGGACGTCTACACCGACGCCACCCTCCTCGCCGCCACCGACCTGGTCGTCCAGTGCTGGACCATGGGTGAGATCAGCGACGAGCAGTGCGCGGGACTCGCCGCGGCGGTACGCGCCGGCACGGGTCTGGCGGGCTGGCACGGCGGCATCGTCGACTCCTTCCGCGGCAGCGTGGGCTACCAACTCCTCACCGGCGGCCAGTTCCTGATGCATCCGCCGGGATTCTCCGACCACACCGTGCGGATCCCGCCGGAGGCGGCGGACCATCCGGTCGTCGCCGGTCTGACCGACTTCGACGTACACACCGAGCGCTACTGGACTGCCACCGATCCGCTGATCGACGTCCTGGCGACCATCGAGTTCGAGGCGGACGAGAACCGGTCCCGGCCGGTCACGATGCCCGCCGTATGGACCAGGAGCTGGGGCGCCGGCCGCGTCTTCGTCTCCACCGTCGGCCACAAGCCGGACGACTTCGACGTGCCCGAGGTGCGGGCGCTGACCGAGAGGGGGCTGCTGTGGGCGAGCCGTTGAGGATCGGCATGGTCGGCGCGGGCAAGATCAGCGGCGCGTATCTGAAGACGTTCGAACGGCTCGACGCCGTCCGGCTCACCGCCGTGACGGACCTCGACGCGGGCCGCGCCGAGGCCGTCGCCGCACAGGTGCCGGGCGTCGCCGTCGCCGGCTCGGTCGCCGAGTTGACCGGGCGTCCCGACGTCGACGCCGTACTGAATCTGACGGTGCCCGCCGTACACGCCGAGGTGGCGCGCGCCGCGCTCGACGCGGGCAAGCATGTGTACGGCGAGAAGCCGCTGGCCATGACCCGCGAGGAGGCCGACTCCCTGCTCGCGACGGCGTCGGACCGGGGGCTGCGGGTCGGCTGCGCCCCCGACACCGTGCTGGGTACGGGCGTGCAGACCGCGCGCGGGGCTGTGGACGACGGCCTGATCGGCACCCCGGTGGCCGCCACCGCGTTCATGACCACGCCCGGACACGAACGCTGGCACCCCGACCCCGAGTTCTACTACCGCCCCGGCGGCGGGCCGCTGCTCGACATGGGCCCGTACTACCTCTCCGCGCTCGTCCATCTGCTCGGGCCCGTCGGCCGGGTCACCGCAGCCGCGTCCCGGTCGCGTCCCGAGCGGACCATCGGCAGCGGACCACGCGCCGGTGAGCGCTTCGACACCGAGGTGGAGACCCATGTCACGGGCCTTCTGGAGCATGCGGGCGGGGCGCTGACGACGCTGGTCATGAGCTTCGACATCCACGCGGCGCGGCTGCCGCGTATCGAAGTGCACGGCACCGAGGGCTCGTTGTCGGTGCCCGACCCCAACGGCTTCGACGGGCCGGTGGAGTTGCACCGGGCGGGCGGCGAGTGGGAACGGCTGCCGGTGTCGGGCGGCTACCGGGACGCGGGGCGCGGCACCGGTCTCGCCGATCTGGCGACCTCGCTCACCGAGGACCGGCCGCACCGGGCTTCGGGCGAACTCGCCCGCCATGTCCTGGACGTGATGCTGACTCTGCTCGACGCGGCGCGCGAGGGTGTCTGGCTGCCGGTGCGCAGCGATTGCGCGAGGCCGGAGGCCGTACGGCCGTAAAGGCTGTCTCGTCGCAAAGCAACCGCGTTCGGACGGCCGCCACAAGGCCCATGCGGAAGCTTTGTCCGGACCAATCGAAAAGACGTGTCAGGCTAATTTCTTTACGTTTTCCGATTCCAGTGGAATGCGAAAAGCACGCACTTTCCCCGTCCTTGATCGCGGACCGTGTCCCCCCGGTGCGCTCCCCCCGTGTCTCCCTGCGCTCGCGTGCGCCTCGAACGACAAGGGCATTTCTCCGTTGACACCGTTTGTGTGGACATCTTTGGAGCATGGCGAGGGGGAGGTGCGCGGTGCACGGACCGGCGGCTGCCGGCTGGCTGGTCGTGGCGCTCTGCGCGGCGGCCGGGACGTACTGCCTGCCGCGGCTGCGCGGCGCGCCGGGCGCGGGGCGCGGTACGGCGGGCGGCGAGGCCCTGATGGGATTCGGGATGGCGGTGATGGCCGTGCCCGCGGCGGTGTTCGCACCGCCGCACTGGGTCTGGCTCATGTACGCGGCGGTGTTCGGGGTCGCCGCGCTGCGCGCGCTGGGCCCGGCCCTCAGGACGTCGCACCATCTGCACCATCTCGTGGGCATGCTGGCCATGGTCTACATGTCGGTGGCGATGGCCCTGCTGCCGGGCGCGGCTCACGGCGCGCACCACACAGGCGGTGCGAGCGGTGCCGGCGCCGCGGGTGGCACACCGCTGGCCACGGGTGTGCTGCTGATCTATTACGCGGGGTACGTGCTGTGGACGGGCGCGCGACTGCTCCCGTTGCAGAGCGTGACCGCGCCGGAGGAGGCCGGTGGCTCGGGGATCGCGGGCACCGGCCGGACGGCCGGAGGGAGCGCGGGCACCGCCGCCGGAACGGTGACGGAAGTGACGGTGACGGACGTGGTGACGGACGTGGTGACGGACGTCGGCGTCCGGAAGGACGGCTCCGAGGTGGCGCTCGCCTGCCGGCTCTCCATGGGCATCGCGATGCTGGCGATGCTGCTCACGCTCTGACGCACGACACCTGTACGCGACCGTGTCCTGCGTCACTTGCCGCCCGCGGCCGACCACGTGAGCGCCACCGCACTCATAAACTGGCGACCATGATGGTCTCCCTCGCGCTGCTGACGCTGGCCGCGCTGGCCGCCGTGGTCGCCCCCCGGCTGCTGGCCCGCGCCGAATGGCCCGAGCGTGAGCCCGTGGTGGCCCTCTGGGTCTGGCAGTGCGTGGTGGCGGCCGTCCTGCTGTGCTTCGCGCTCGCCATGACCTTCAGCGCGGCGGCGGCCTGGCTCGCCGTACGGGGACATGTCTTCGCCCCGGCCCCGAGCCGGGTCGTCGAGGCGTACGCGCTGGGCGCCCACCGCCCCTGGTCGGCGGTGCTCGCCGTGATCCTGGCGGCCGGCGGACTGTGGACGGGCGCGATGCTCACGCGGGAGATCCACCGGGCACACACGCGCCGCAAGCAGCGCCGCAGCGAACTGCTCGTCCGCTCACCCCTGTTGCCCGGCGAGGAGTCCGGCGGCGGCCCGCTGGTCGTCCTGGAGGGCGAGCGTCCCGGCGCCTGGTGGCTGCCGGGCGCCGCACCGCAGCTCGTCATCACCACGGCCGCCCTGCGGCGGCTCAAGGGCCGTCAGCTCGACGCCGTACTGGCCCATGAGCAGGGCCACGCCCGCGCCCGGCACGACTGGCTGCTGCACTGCTCGTCGGCGCTCGCCAACGGTTTCCCGCAGGTGCCGGTCTTCGCGGCGTTCCAGGCCGAGATGCACCGCCTGGTCGAGCTGGCCGCCGACGATGTCGCCTCGCGCCGTTTCGGCCGGCTCACGATCGCGCTCGCCCTGGTCGAACTGAACGAGGACCGTGGGGTGTTCGGCCCCTGCCCGACCCCCGACGCCGAACTGCCGCGCCGGGTCGACCGGTTGCTGACGCCGCTCCCCCGGCTCACGGCGGGCCGCCGGCTGCGCCTGACGGCGGCGGCGGCGCTGGTGCCTGCCGTTCCGCTGATGGTGGCATTCATCCCGGCGCTACGCACGCTGGGTTAGGTCCTGTCCGCCGGACAGGACGTCGGGGTGTCTTGCCTCGCGGGGGCCTTCGTCCGGTCGCGGGCCCTCGTCGTTAGAGTTCAAGGCATGCGCTCCCCCGCGGTCCCCCCGTCCCCGTCGGCGGCCTCGCCGGCACCGCCCACGCCGCCGGGAGCCCTGACACCGGCCCGCGTCGGCGCGGCGCTGGGCGTGGCCTCCGTGGTCCTGCTGGCGCTCGTCGCCGCCAAGTGGGGTCCGCTGTTCTCCCTGGACCGGACCATCTCTGTCGATCTGCACCGGCAGGCGGTGGCCGATCCGGGTCTCACCCACGCGAACCGGATTCTCACCGACTGGGTGTGGGACCCCTGGACGATGCGCCTCCTGACGGCCGTCGCCTTCGTCGTCCTCTGGTTCCGCGGCTCGCGTCTGCTCGCCTGCTGGGTCGCCCTGACGAGTCTGGTGGGCGCCCTCATCTCGCAAGGTGTGAAGGCCGCCGTCGGGCGTCCCCGCCCCAGTTGGCCCGACCCCGTCGACTCGGCGCACTACGCGGCGTTCCCCTCGGGCCACGCGATGATCACCACCGTCACCGTCGGGCTGCTCCTGTGGCTGCTGCGGCGGCACGGTCCGAGCGGCCGGCTGTGGCGTGTCGCGCTGGTGGTGGGGGTGGTGTCGGTGATCGGCTCCGGGTTCAATCGCGTCTGGCTGGGGGTGCACTGGAGTTCGGACGTGGTGGGCGGCTGGCTGTTCGGGGCGTGTCTCGTGGCCCTGTCCGTCGCCACGTACGAAGGACGGGCCTTGTCCCGGTGGCGGTGACCCGGCAAGGATCGGGTCCATGAAGATCAAGGGTGTGCTTTTCGACTTCTCGGGGACTCTGTTCCGCATCGAATCGGCAGGTTCCTGGCTCCGGGCGGTGCTCGACGAGTTGAGCGTTCCCGTACCCCCCGACGAGGTCCGGCGGTACGCGGTGCAGCTCGCCGTCGCGGGGGCCCTGCCCGGCGGACCGACGCCACAGCAGCTGCCGCCGGATCTGGCCGGGCTGTGGGCCACACGTGACGAGAGCGCCGAGCGGCACCGCGCCGCGTACACGGGACTCGCCCGGCAGGTCGCGCTCCCCGACCCCCGGCTGTACGACGCGCTGTACGAGCGCCACCGGACGCCGGACGCCTGGCGGCCGTACGCCGACACGGCGGAGGTGCTCGGCACCCTGAAGCGCGAGGGCATCGGCGTCGGTGTCATCAGCAACATCGGCTGGGACCTGCGTCCGGTCTTCCGGGCGCACGGCCTGGACGACCTCGTGGACGCCTATGTGCTGTCGTACGAGCACGGCGTCCAGAAACCTGACGCGCGGCTGTTCCGCGCGGCCTGTGAGGCCATCGGACAGGATCCGCACGACGTGCTGATGGTCGGGGACGACCGGGAGGCGGACGGCGGCGCTGCCGAACTGGGCTGCGCCGTGCACTTCGTGGACCATCTGCCGGTGGAGGAACGTCCCGCCGGTCTGCGCCCCGTTCTCACCCTCACGCGCTGAGCGGTCGCCCTCCGTCCAGGATCCGCCGGCGCGGCGGACGTTGACCTCACGCGTGGTTGACGTTGGCCGTTACGTCTCGCGGCGGCGGCTCCTGGTGGGGATCGGGGGTGGCCGGGGTGTGTGGGAGCGGTCGAGGCGGATGGCCGAAGTTGGTCACTTGACCGGGCCATGCCATCCCGTCACGATGTGCGCGAACAATCAGGTCCTGTCCGGTGAACAGGACTTGGCCGCCGCCACACACCTGGCGCGGCTGAACCCCCCACACCACTCCCCACCCTGGAGCCAACATGCGACTTCGCATACGCGAGAGCAGATCGAAGGCCGCCACTCTCGCGGTCATACTGGCGCTCGCCGTGGCCGTCCCGTTCACGGCCGAGGCAGCGCCCCCGTCCCCGGCCCCGGCGTCGAAGAGCGCGCCCGTACCGGGAGCCGCCGACGACGAGCGGATCCGGCAGTACGAGATCCCCGGTGCCGCCGGTGTCGCGGCCCGTACCGCGCTCGCCGCCACCGGCGTGTCGGTGGACGAGGCGGGCGAGCGCTCGACCGTCGTCAGCGCCACCGACGCCCAGGCGGAGCGGCTGCGCGCACTCGGCCACCGGCTCGACCTGTTGCCGGCGCCGCCCGCGAGGACGAACGGCAAGGCCGCCGAGCCGTTCGACTTCCCCTCGGCCGACTCGCGTTATCACAACTACGCCGAGATGAACGCCGAGATCAACCAGCGGATCGCCGCCCACCCGAACCTGATCAGCAAGCGCGTCATCGGCAAGAGTTACGAAGGCCGGGACATCATCGCGGTCAAGATCAGCGACAACGTGGCGACGGACGAGAACGAGCCCGAGGTGCTTTTCACGCACCACCAGCACGCCCGCGAGCACCTCACCGTCGAGATGGCGCTGTATCTGATCCGCGAGCTGGGTGACACCTACGGCACCGATTCACGGGTCACCAACGCAGTTAACAACCGCGAGATCTGGATCGTCCCGGACGTCAACCCGGACGGCGGCGAGTACGACATCGCCACCGGCTCCTACCGCAGCTGGCGCAAGAACCGGCAGCCCAACTCCGGTTCCTCGGCCATCGGTACGGACCTCAACCGCAACTGGGCCTTCCAGTGGGGCTGCTGCGGCGGCTCCTCCACCAGCCCGAGCTCCGACACGTACCGCGGTGCGCGGGCCGAGTCGGCGCCGGAGGTCAAGGTGGTCGCGGACTTCGCGCGCAGCCGGGTCGTCGGCGGCGAGCAGCAGCTCAAGGCGGCGATCGACTTCCACACATACAGCGAGCTGGTGCTGTGGCCGTACGGCTACACCTACTCCGACACGGCTCCCGGCATGACGCTCGACGACCGCAACGCCTTCGCCGCAGTCGGCGGGAAGATGGGCGCGAGCAACGGCTACACCGCGGAGCAGGCGAGCGACCTCTACATCACCGACGGGTCGATCGACGACTGGCTGTGGGGCGACCAGAAGATCTTCGCGTACACCTTCGAGATGTATCCGGGCAGCGCCGGCGGTGGCGGCTTCTACCCGCCCGACGAGGTCATCGAGCGCGAGACGAGCCGCAACCGCGACGCGGTCCTGCAACTGCTGGAGAACGCGGACTGCATGTACCGGTCCATCGGCAAGGAGTCGCAGTACTGCGCGGCCTGAGGGGCAACTGAGGGGACGGCCGCGGCCCGCGGATGGGCCGCGGCCGTCGCCCGTCCACCGCGGGGCCCACCGTGCCCTCTCAGAAATCCAGTGTGATCCGGTAGGCACCGAGCCAGTTGTTGAGGTCGAGGACGAGTTCACTTCCGTTACGCAGATCGGATCCGGACGCCTCGCCGGTCAGCCGGTCGGCGGCGGACAGATCGAGGAGAGGCCGGACCGGGGCTTGCGGGTCGGCGAGCAGTTCCTTCATCTCCTGGCGCAGGGAGTCGGTGTAGCGCGAGTCCTGCGTGGAGGGGTACGGACTCTTGACGCGGCGGGAGATGGAGGCGGGCAGGATGTCGCCGGCCGCCGCTCGCAGCAGTGACTTCTCGCGGCCGTCGAAGGTCTTCATGGCCCACGGCGCGTTGAAGACGTACTGGACGAGCCGGTGGTCGCAGAAAGGTACGCGGACCTCCAGCCCGGTGGCCATGCTGGCCCGGTCCTTGCGGTCCAGGGCGATCTGCAGGCACCGGGTCAGATGCAGATGGCTGATCTCCCGCATCCGCCGCTCGGTGCCGGTCTCGCCGCGCAGGGCGGGTACTTGAGCCAGTGCTTCGCGGTACCGGGCCTCCTGGTATCCGGGAAGGTCGATCGCCCGGAGCAGCGAGGGCGCGAGCAGGCTCTGGCGCTCGTCGAGAGCGGCGCGCAGGGCGTGGAGCCACGGGAAAGTGTCGGCGTGGACCGTCTTCTCGTCGTGGAACCAGTGGTAGCCGCCGAACACCTCGTCGGCGCACTCACCGGACAGCGCCACCGTCGACTGTTCGCGAACGGCCTTGAACAGCAGATACAGCGAGGTGTCCATGTCGCCGAAGCCGAAGGGCAGGTCACGCGCCGTCAGGACGCGCTCCCTGTTCGCCGGGTCCAGCAACTGCGCGGTGTCGAGGGTGATGTCGCGATGGTCGGATCCCACGTGCGCGGCCAGTTCGCGGGCGTACGGCTGGTCCCGGGTGGCCCGTAGCTCGTCGGGCTGAAAGTCTTCCGCCTGGCCCGCGAACTCCAAGGCGAAGGAGCGCACCGGCCCATGGCCGCCCGCCGCCGACGCCCTGGCGACGAGCGCGGTGATCACCGAGGAGTCCAGACCGCCGGAGAGCAGGGTGCACAGGGGGACATCCGCGACGAGTTGGCGGTCGATGATGTCCTCCAGCAGTTCGCGTACCCGCGCGACCGTCGTGGGGAGATCGTCGGTGTGCTCGTACGACTCCAGGCCCCAGTAGCGGCGTTCGGTGCTGCCCGTACGCCGCACCCGCAGTGTGTGGCCGGGGCGAAGCTCGCGCATGCCGCGGTAGACGGCGTGACCCGGAGTCTTGGTCAGGGCCAGGAGTTCGGCCATACCGTCCGCGTCCACCACCGCGGCGACCCGCGGGTGAGCCAGGATCGCCTTGGGTTCGGAGCCGAAGATGACGCCGTCGCCGGTCGGGTAGTAGTAGAGCGGTTTGATACCCAGACGGTCACGTACCAGAAGCAGTTCCTGCCGGCGCCCGTCCCACAGAGCGAAGGCGTACATGCCGTTCAGCCGCCGTGTGAACTCCTCGCCCCACTGGAGGTAGGCGCGCAGGGCCACCTCCGTGTCGCTGTCGGTGCGGAAGGAGTGTCCCAGCGCGGCCAGTTCGGCCCGTAGTTCTCGGTGGTTGTAGATCTCGCCGCTGTAGGTGGTGACGAGCAGCGTGTTCCCGTCGCTGTCCACGGACATGGGCTGGACGCCACCGGCGATGTCGGTCACCGCCAGTCGGCGGTGACCGAGAGCGGCGTGGGTGTCCAGCCATACCCCCTCGTCATCGGGCCCCCGGCAGGCCATGGTCTCGGTCATCGCCGCCACGGTGCCGCGTTCGCGGCTCAGGTCGCGGTCGTAGGAGATCCATCCGGTGATTCCGCACATGAGGTTGCTCCCCCTCGCTTGAGGGCTGCGTGCAGGGCGAAGCGGCAAGCGCCACTGTCCTGTGTGGCCGCCCGGTCGTGAGCACATCGACCATGGAGTGCTCAGCTCAGGCGATTGTCCCCCCGTCCATCCCGGCGGCGGGGAGCACACGCGGACAGCCGGCACCCGGAACCTGATCGCGACCGCGGTGTGCGAGCCGACGGCCGTGAGCCACCCGCCGCGCGTTCAACATCTGCACGCCTGGGGGCAGTTTGGCGTGTTAGAAGTTGTTGTCTTTTCGATCTTGAGCGGTGTCTGTCGAACGGGGGTCTCGATCGGGTGGTCGCGGGGAGTTCGGCGCATACGAGCAGGGCCTCCTGAACAGCTCGTTGGTGTCTAAGAGGGCGTTTGATCTAGGTGGATTGCCCTTTATCTCCTAGTAAGTTCCTCGCCAGGTGGGTGTCGTCTCGTCCGTTATGCGCTTGGTGAGGTTGTCGATCGAGGCGACGTGGATCATGGCCTCGGAGCTGGTGGGCAGGGTCTCGTAGTCTCGGGCGAGGCGCCAGTGCAGCATGATCCAACCAATACTTCGTTCGACAACCCAGCGCCTTTTGACAACGTGGAAGGCGCGAACTCCTGGGTTTCTGTTGACGACTTCGACGTCGATTCCGAATTTGGGGCCGTGCTCGATGACGGCGTTCTTGAAGCCGGTGTCGACCCAGCTCTTGGATATGGTCGGGTAGGTCTTCTTGGCCTGGCCGAGGAGCTGGATTCCGACGGCGTTCTCGGACAGGCTCGCGGTGGTGACAGTCACGGCGAGGATGAGTCCGATCGTGCCGGCGAGGATGCCCCGTTTCCTGCCGACGATCTTCTTGGCGGCGTCGGTTCCTTGGCTGGTCAGGGGCACGTTGGTGGAGGTCTTCACGCTCTGGGCGTCGATCACGGAAGCGGTCGGTTCGGGCTTGCGTCCTTCTTTCACGCGGGCCAGCCGGTCAGGTCGTAGTTGAGCTGGGTGAGGATTCCCTCGTCGCGCCAGGCGGCGTAGTAGGCATAGACAGTGCCGTGGTTGGGGAAGTCGTGCGGGAGGTATTTCCAGGGGATTCCGGTGCGGTTGATGTAGAGGAGTGCGTTGAATACGTCGCGCAGGTCGATCTTGGCCGGCTGCCCGGTGGGCCTGCGGTCGAGCCGGGCCTTTCTCCAGGCCGTCAACGTCGGCTCGATTAAGGCCCATCGGGCGTCGGACAGGTCGCTGGGTACGGCTTCCGCTGGCTCAACGCCGTAGCGTGATCATGGATGCGGGCGGACGGTGCCGTTCCGCTGCTGCTGCTGGGCGTTTCTGCCCGATCTTCAAGCTAGACGGACTTCGCGCACGAAAGCCGGAGCAAACGGGCGGCCAAGTTCGCTGGTCGATGAGCGCGAGGGTGCACGTATGGGGCAAACATCTCAAGCCTGACAGCCATGAAAGTTACTTACCGCCATAGAGCATCTCTAAATGCCCTCCCAGACGGGTGTTGGATCGAGGCTGTCACCATCCGTCCGGGTACCAACGCATTGGCCGTCGGCGTTGCCTGCGGCGGTGAAATCGACGTCCGGACGCAGCGGATCTACCACAGCGCAGGCTCGCGCACTGTTGCCTGCGGACACTGATCTTCGGTGCCGTCGGCTCTGCCGATGCTCTCAGACATGAACAGCGGGTCGACGATGCGGGCGATCACGACTACCTTGCCCTGCCCGTACCCTCAGGCAGGTAGGGACAGTAAGGGTGTCCCGACTGCGCCGCCTCGCTGATCATGTCGCCGAGACGATCCCTCACGGCTTGCAGTTCGGCCATCTGCCGGTCGACACGGTCACGCTCGGCCGCCAGGAGGTCGAGCAGGTCCGGAGTCGCCTTGCGCGCGTCGGCACACGGCAGCACCTCGCGGATGGCTCGGCTGGACAGTCCGGCGGCGTAGAACTGCTGGATGAGCCTGACCCGTTGCACAGTGCCATCGGCGTACTGCCGCTGCCCGCCGGGAGTGCGGGTCGAGTCGAGCAGTTGCTGCTCCTCGTAGTAGCGCAGCATCCGGGTGCTCACCCCTGCCTCGGCTGCCACTTCTCCGATCCGCACCAGGCCTCCTCTTTCGGGCTTCCTACCGGACTTGCACTTCACACCGGTGTCAAGTTCTAGCCTAGCGAACGCCCGGCACCAGCCGGCATCCCCGAAGCCTTGCGTCCCAAAGGAACATTGCCGTGAGCACTGTGTTGTCCATTGCCGACCGCAACCGCGAACTGGTTCGCGCCATCTACGAAATCGCCGACCGCGGCGCTTTGGATGAACTCGGCTCGTACTTCTCTGAGGGCTACACCGTCAGCCAGCCCGACGGATCCCCGGTGCCCGGTGAGTGGAGCGGGTCCGAGGCCGATGCGGCATTGGGGAAGCTGTTCAAGATCTGCGGCATCCAGAAGGTCACCGTCCGCGAGATCCTCGCCGACGGCCCCCACCGCGTGGTCGGCCTGGTCGATGCCGAGGGTGTGGCCCAGGACGGATCGGCCTGGACCACACCGGTCGCCGAAGTGTTCTGGATCGAGGACGGCAAGATCACCAACGTGCGCCCCTTCTACTGGGATCTCGTTGAGCTTCGCCGAGCAGCCGGCATCGTCTGAACCGTTGTCCGCGCCGGATCATGGAGCACACGGCGTCGGACGGTGTCAGGTGTCGGCCTCGCCGTCGTAGCGAACACGGGCCGTTCCGATGGTGTCGGCGTGATCGTCGGCCCACGCGGCGAGGGCGTACACGACACGCTCCAGATCCTCGCCGACCTCGGTGAGTGCGTACTCGACGGCCGGGGGCGTCGAAGGGAAGACCGTGCGCGACACGATGCCGTCCCGTTCCAGCGTCCTGAGGGTGGAAGTCAGCTGCCGCTGCGTGATGCCGGTTACGTCGCGCCGCGATTCGTTGAACCGACGAGGCCGCTGCCCGAGCGAGCAAATGATGGCCACGCTCCACTTGTCGCCGATCCGGGCCAGGATGCCGCGCACGAGCGCCACCTGCTCGTCATCACTCCAGTGCTCCGGAACGGGCTGCCCCAAAGCGGTTTCCGGGGAGTGGGGGGCGTGGCCTTCTTGCCGGGACCTTGCTGCCGCGTATCCGATTCGCCAGTCACGAAAGTAGTATCTCTCATATACCTACATGCTGACTGGGTACCTGACCGTGGGTTCGCAGCCCCGTTCGTGCACAGCTGGACAGACCTGATGGGAGCGGTATGAAGGCAATCGTGGTCACGGAATTCGGTGGTCCGGAGACTTTGCGGTTGATGGAAGTCCCGGATCCGCATGCGGGCCCCGGCCAGATCCGCGTGCGCGTGCATGCCGCAACGGTGAACCCGTCCGACGCCGTGGTCCGCAGGGGAGAAGCGGCGGCACTGTTCGACGGCCGTCTCGTCCCGCCGTTCCGGCCCGGAAACGAGGCCGCAGGCGTGGTCGACGAGATCGGGCCCGCCACCGAAACCGATCTGAAGATCGGCGACCGAGTGATGGCGTTCGTCGTGCCGTACATGCCTTCCGGGGGCGCCTACGCACAGCATCTCGTCCTGGACCCGCGGCAGGTCGCCCTCGCGCCGGTCGGCAGCAGCCACGCCGAAGCCGCCACCATCCCGTGCAACGGGCTGACCGTACAGCAAGCCATGGATCTCCTCTCGCCGACGGCCGGGGACTGGATGGCCGTCATCGGCGCCGCCGGAGCAGTGGGCGGGTACACCATTCAGCTGGCCAAGGCCGCCGGCCTGCGCGTGGTGGCCGACACGGCTCCCGCCGACGAGGGGCTGGTCCGGTCCCTGGGAGCCGATCGCATCGTCGCCCGCGGACCGGGCGTGGCCGACCGCATCCTCGAAGCCGTTCCCGGCGGCGTCGACAGCCTCATGGACTGGGCGCTCCTGGGACGAGAAATCCTTCCGGCTGTCCGCCCGGGCGGACAGCTCGTGATGGGCCGCAGGGCCGACATGCCAGGCGTCGCCCCCTTGGGCGAACACCCGGACATCACCCTCCACGAGGTCTACGTGCCGGTATACGTCTACGAGCAGGGCAAGCTCGACGCCCTCCGCACGCACGCCGAGAGGGGAGAGCTCACGATGAGGATCGCTGCGGAATATCCCGCCGCCCAGGCTCCCGAAGCACACCGCCGCCTGGAAGCGGGCGGCGTCCGCGGTCGTCTTGTTCTCATCTTCTGACCAGCACGGAGGGCGCTCCGGCGAAGAAGTTCCCCCGCCCGGTGCGCGCCCGAGCCTGACGTCGCGGCCACACTCCGGACACCCGGACACAGCGCTCCTGGTCCTACTCGGCGGCGCCACTGGTCAAGCCGAAGTGACCGAGTCAGCCCCCGTTGGCGAGCTGGGTCGCCAGGAAGGCGACCGATGTCTCGATCAGCGCGGGTACGTCCGCTGATCCGAGGAAGATGTGATCGGCGCCGTCGACAAGGAGCAGTTCCGACATCAAGCCGGCCTTCGTCAGGGCGTCGTGCAGGACTTCGGTGTGCGTGGCGGGTACGACGTTGTCCCGCGTGCCGTGGATCAGTAGGAACGGCGGCGCGTCGGCGATGACGTAGGTGATGGGGCTCGCGGCCTGCTTGGCTTCACGAGCGTGGCTTCCGAGAAACGTACCGACGATGTCGAACTGGGCCGACGACCTGGCCGGCGGTGAGCACCGGGGGGTCCTCGTCGCCGGCGGCGGGGGTGGAGAGGCTGCACACGGCGGCGGCCAGCGGCTCGCCGGCCAGGGCGACCAGCTGACCCAGAACCCCGTCCGGGCATCCGACGAGCGCCGGGGAGCCGACCGCCGCGACGGGCTGTACGCCCGGCTTCCACGGAAGACGCAGCGCGAGGTCCCCCGGCCACAGGCCGCCGGCCAGCAGGCGGGCGTCGCTGCTCAGGTCGAACACGGTCTCAGCTGTGGCCGGGGAGTCGAGCAGGAGCAGCGGCGGCTTGGTATACCGGGGCGCTGCTTGGCACGGAAGACCGCGCTCGTGGCGGCGGGGTCGGCGGCGCGGGCACACAGCATGTACCAGCGGGGCGTGGGCACGGCGACCATCTGCCCGGCGGCCAGGAGCCGGGCCGCGTCGGGGAGTTGGGCGGGGGTGAGGACGTCCACTGTGTTCTCCCCTCTCACACGGTTCCGGGGCGGGCGAGCGCGGCGAGCGCCGGGTACTCCAGCCACGGGTCCGACAGAGCGCGGAGGGCGAGGTCGGGGTGCTGGGCGTGGCTGACGCGGAAGTACGCCATCACCCCTGGGCGTGCGGCTGAGGTTGAGGCCGACCCGGTGCGGGACGAGGTGGTGCATCACGACTACGTCGCCGGGCTCGGCGGTGAGGGCGGTGCCGTCCTGGGCGTTAATGTCGTCGGGGGTCTGGGCCGGCTGCCCCAGGACCCAGTCCGTGGCGAAGTAGTCGGCCATCCGGTGGTGCCGCCGGGCACGTAGTGCAGAGCGCCGGCGTCCGTTCACCGGCTGCTGCACGCCGTCCGGCAGCCGGATCTGGATCTGCACCCGGGTGACCGGGGCGGGCGTCGCGGGCCGCAGCAGGTCTCCGGCCAGCTCCGCCAGGTCGCTTCGCTGGTAGAGGGCGAGGAGGTCGGGGTGTTCTTCCAGCTCGGGGGCGAAGCTGCGTTCGGTGTAGGCGGTCGCTCGTAGTCGCTCCACGTCTCGGATCGGGGCATAGTGGATCTCCTTCCGGAAGGACGGGACAGGGCCGGGGCGGGAAGGTGGGGGCCGCCCCGGCGAAGAGGGAGGAGCGGGTCAGATCACGCCAAGCCTTGAGGGACGTCGATCAGGCCAGTAATCGGATCACATGGCCTGCCGCCGCAGCGTCGAGAGGGACACGCTCTGACCGGATGGCGGCAGCCCCCCCGACATCGTCATAGACATCACCAGGTCATCCTGGCGTGGTCATCGGCGTGGTGAAGCGGGTGGGTGCGCCGTCCAGGGCGCGGTCGAAGGTGCGTACGTGCTTGGGCTCCGGCATCAGGGCCAGGCGGGCCACTGGCCGTAGCTCGGTCCCCGGCGCCGGCCGCAGCCGCCAGCGGCCGGCGATGGTGCTCAGTGCCAGCACGGCCTGTGTCATTCCGAAGACATCACCGATGCATTTGCGGGGCCCCGTGCTGAACGGGACGTACGCTCCGCGTGGCTGCCGTGCCTGCGAAGTGGTCCAGCGGTGCGGGTCGAACCGGTCGGCGTCGGCGTACAACTCCTCGCTGCGGTGTATGAGGTACGGGCTGCACACCACGACGTCCCCCGGCACGAGACGGTGGCCCGCGAGTTGGGCCGGGGCCGTGACCGAACGGGTGAGCAGCCAGGCGGGCGGGTACAGGCGCAATGTCTCCTGGATGATTCCGTCGCACAGGGGCAGACGGGGTATGTCTTCCAGGGTGGCGGTCCGCCCCGCGAGCACCGAGTCCACCTCCTCGTGCAGTTCGCGTTCGATGTCGGGATGTGCCGCGAGCAGATGGAGCGTCCAGCTCAGCAGTGTGGCGGTTGTCTCGGTGCCGGCCAGGAAGACAGTAACCACCTGGTCCCATATCTGCAGGTCGCTCAGCCCATTGCCGTCGTCGTCTCGGGCGGCGAGCAGGATCGACAGGACGTCGTCGTGGTCGACGCCGTCGGCGCGGTAGTCCATGATGACGCGCTGGAGAATATCCCGGAGGTTCTTGTTGACCGCCCGCGAGCGGAGGTTGGCGGGAGTGGGCATTTTCTCCAGGAAGCGCGGCATGAGCATGCGCCGGAACTGACTGTCCACGAGGTACTGCAAACCTTCGTGGATCGTGGCGATGTCCGACTCACTGAAGTCGCCCGCGATAAGCGTCTTGACCAGTGTTCCCGATGTGATCGCGTTCATCTCGGTGGGCAGGTCGATCTCCTCGCCGTGCTGCCACTTGCCCACCACGGCTCCGGCCGCCTCGGCCATCACTTGCGCGTATCCGTCGAAACGCTCGTGGTGGAAGGCTGGTTGGACAAGACGGCGGATCTTGCGGTGGCGGCTGTGCGGGCAGGTGGTCAGGCCGTCGCCGAGGAGTTCCTGCAACTGGTCCCATAGAAGGCCTGTCTTGTCGTACGTCCTGTCGTCACGCAGGACTTGGTGCATCAGGTCCGCGTTGCACAGGACGTAGGCGCGCTGTGGCCCGATCCTGATCTGTACCAGATCACCGTGGGAGGGAAGCTCTCGCAGGAAGTTCAGCGGGTCCTTGCGGAGCCGCAGTGCGTGTCCGAGTATCGGAAGCGCACCCGGGGCGACCCCGGTCGTCATGGTGTTCGGCATGGAAGTCTCCTTCAAGAAGGGGAAGGAAGGGCGCGGGAAGGAACGGGCGGGCTCAGATGCGTCCGGCCTCCGACGGGTCGCAGACGACCAGGCCGCCGCGGAACTCCCCCTGGAAAAAGGTGCCGTGGTAGCGCGGGGTGATCTTCATGTACTCCAGATTTCCGGACATGATCCACTCAAGGCGACGGCAGGTCTCCCGCACGACGGGCGAGGCACCGTCGGCGAACCACGCGTCGCGCAGCTCCAGGTACCCCCGCTCGGTTTCGTAGATCATCTCCACCAGTCGGTCCACGGCTTCCTGCCAGCTCAGTCCGTGGCCGTGCACCAGCATCGGGATGGCCTGTACGAGTGCCGTGACCCGGTCCGCGTTGCGGATGTACTCCATGCGGAACGAGTAGGCGTCGTTGACCAGGCAGGTGTGAGTGTGCGCCAGGCGCTTCAGCTCCGCGAAACGGGGATCGTCGAGTTCGTCGTCGGTGAGGTGGCCGGTGCGGTTCAGCGCGGGGAGAGCCGCGATGTAGAACAGCCCGTAGGTCCGTAGCCGGACCTCAAGGTATGCCTCCAGATCGAGAGCGGCCCCGCCCCCCGTCTCGGCACCGATCCGGAACTCTGTGATGATCCCGTCGGCCAGGGCGTGCAGACCGGCCATGAAATCGTTACCCACCCGGGCCGACATCCGTCCGCGCAGTTGGGCGAAGGGACGCAGGATTTCCTTCGCTTCCGCCGGGAAACCGGCGGCCAGTACCGCGGCGACCGGGTCCTGTCCGGCGGCAGCACTGCGGGCGATCAGTCCGGCGCCGTCGAGGAGCGTGTGCCATGCGGGTCGCCAGCTGTCCTTCCCGGCGGGTCCGTGCTCATCGCGTCCCCGCTCGACCGCGTCGTGGAATACCGTCAGTGCGCTGGTGATCTTGCTCCAGAGGGTCAGGTCCGCGTAGCTGACGTCGGGGAACACCATGGACTGCCACAGACTGTGCACACTGCGGCGGGCGTGCCCCAGCCAGAAATCGTCGACTTGGTCGTAATGGGCGAATACCCGCTCTGTCCAGTCGGCGACCTCGCGTTCGACCCGCTCATAGTGCGGGTTGACCTCGATCGGGAACGCGCAGGTGACGTCGGGCAGCACGAAGGAGATCACGGGGGCTGACACGGTGCTCATGTCGGTATTTCCTTCCGGGGTGCGGACCGTGCGGATCACAGTCCGAAACGGCGGACACGCAGGGCGAACTCGTCGATCGCACGGGCGAATGAGGCTTTGCTGAAATCCGGCCAGTGCTGCTCACAGAAGACGAGTTCCGCCTGGGCGGTCTGCCAGGGCATGAAGCCCGACAGGCGCTTCTCGCCGGAGGTGCGGATGACGAGGTCGATGTCCGGCTGATCCGCCGTGTACAGATACCGGGCGAGGCGGTCCTCGGTGATGTCCCGGCCGGCGCGGCCAACGTCCGCGTCACCGACGCGGGACACGCACTCCGCCAGGAGCCTGCGCAATGCGCTGATGATCTCCAATCGCCCGTCATAGGCGAGGGCGATGTTCGCCCGGCCGCCCACGGCGTGCGCCGTGCTGTCCACAAGAGCCTGCAACTCGTCCCGCTGCCGTGCGGGGAGCAGATGAAGCTCGCCGATCAGGCGCAGACGCCAATGTCCTTGGGCGACGACCGGGCGTAGTCCAGCGAGGACGGCGTCCAGCAGCGGAGCGATCTGCGGACCGGGTCTGCTCAGGTTGTCGGCCGACATGGCCCAGGCGCTCACGTACGGGATCCCGGCCTCATGGCACCAGGTGAGCAACTCTCCGAATCTCGTGGCCCCTCGGTGATAGGCCGTCAGAAGTGAGACACCGTTGGCCTTCGCCCACCGACGGTTACCGTCGAGGATGACGCCCAGGTGATGAAGATCGCTTCGGGAAGAGAGCACAGGATCGGCTGCGTCCGTCGTCACTGGAAAACTCATAGCCCCTCCTCGTGTCAGCAATTGTCTTTGCGTCTGCGATGTGGAGCCCGCGGAACGGCGATCGCCTCCTTCGACTCCGCGGGAGCGGACCTGGCGGCGCATCAGCCTCCAGGAGGGCGGCGCCCGTCGGCCGCCTGCCTCACGGCTATCGTGGATCACCAAGCTTTCGACCCGATGGTCGTCACGCTTGCACCCTTGCCGGAATCCTGCCGAAGGCTTGCTCGCGCCCGTTGACGATGCCGCAGCTGTGCGGCTTGTCGTCCCCGCGCCAGCGGGCCGATTGCCGCTCGATCCGGTCGGCTTCGACGCCGGTCCGGTCGGCGTCGTTCTGCGCACTGCGTGGTGACACGAGCGACAAGGCCTCTTCCCGCGGCTGATCCCGGCGGCCTTGTCCAGGGCGTCGACAACAAGTTCGGCGCGGTGGTTGGTCGGCCATCGAGCACTCGATCAAAGTCGCCCAATCACGGAAACATGCCCCACCTTGCGACACCTTTTACCAGATCCCCCTGCAGCCAATTTGATCATATTTGAGGGATTCCCCCCACCCGCCGGACAAGAGATTGCCCCCTTACCGGGACTTTCCATTGAGGCACAAACGGGGTCGACAAGAATCCATCAAGGGAGAGCGCCAGCATGTCGCAAGGTGCGTCGCGCAGGATTTTCGAAGCGGAGAAGTGCGGAGTCAGCACCCTTCACCGCATGAAAGTAAAATCTACTCAAACCGTCCTGGAAGGCGATATGCCAGTTGCTTTACTTTTCGCCGGTCAGGGGTCACAATTCCGGGGAATGGGCGAGGCCGTATTCGGCCACTATCCCGGCCTGACGCAGCTCGCCTGCGACCTTCTGGGGTACGACCTTGCCGCGCTCTGCCGGGACGATCCGAACGGCGTACTCGCGCGGACCGAATACACGCAGCCGGCACTCTACGTCGTCAACGCCCTGCACACGTTCGAGCGTGAGCACCGGGAAGAGCGCCGCGCCGACTACAGCCTCGGGCACAGCCTTGGCGAGTACAACGCCCTGCTTACCGCCGGAGTGTTCGACTTCGAGACGGGCCTGAGGCTGGTCAAGAAGCGGGGCGAACTCATGGCCGCGGCTGCGGGCGGCGGCATGTCCGCGGTGTTGGACACACCGGCCGACCGCCTCCTCGACATCTTCCGGCAGGACGGGGTCGACGGGGTCGACCTGGCGTGCCTCAACACCGGCACCCAGATTGTCATCTCGGGCCCGGACAGCGTCCTGAGCGCCGCGCACGATGCGCTCTCGCGGCGAGGCGTTCGCTTCGCCCGGCTGCGCGTCGGCGGGCCGTTCCACTCGCGGTACATGAATTCGGCGCGCATCGAGTTCGAGAAATTCCTGAAGAAGTTCACACTAAGGGATCCGCACACGCCACTGATCGCCAACGCGACTGGACTTCCTTACGAGAAGGGTGAAGTCGCCTCGACCCTCGCTGCTCAGTTCGTCCGACCCGTGCGCTGGGCCGACAGCGTCTGTTATCTGCTCGACCGCGTACCGTTCCTGGAATTCGAGGAAATAGGCGGCCGGTCCCTCCTCGCCATGGTGAAAGAGATTAGGTCGTCCATTCCTGCCATCGGCTCTCACGAGATTGGGAACGAAGAATATGGAGCAAACCGAGCAGATCCGCAGGTTCATCGAGGAGCATTTCCTGATTGAATTCGGTGTGGATGTGACGCCACAGTCCGATCTTTTCAAGGCCGGCGTCATCGATTCTTTCGGCTATGTCCAGCTCATGGAATTTCTTGAGAGAGAATTTTCACTCAAGCTCACGGGAGAGGAAATCCTGCTGAACGTCCTCGTCTCGCTGGAGGCGATCGACGCCTTCGTCTCCCGGCAGATGGTGGTCCGCCTCCCGGAGCAGGAGGGCTGTGCTCCGTGTGCGGACTAGCGGGATTCTTGGCTCCTGCGCTGGAGGCGGGCGCCGAATGTCAGGTCATCACGTCCATGCTGTCGCTCATCCGCCACCGAGGTCCGGACGAGGCGGGCTACTGCGTGGACGACGGTGCCGCGCTCGGCGCGGTCCGGCTGTCGATCGTCGATCCCGCCTCTGGTGCGCAGCCGATGACCGATCCGACAAACCGCCATTGGATCTGTTTCAACGGTGAGTTGTACAACCACGTCGAGTTGCGTCAGGAGCTGCGGGCGCTCGGTCGTACGTTTCGCACGCATTCCGACACCGAAGTCGTCCTGCGGGCCTGGATTGAATGGGGACCCCGATGCCTCACACGTTTCAACGGAGCCTTCTCCTTCGTGATCCGGGATGCCCTGACCGGCGATCTCCACCTGGCACGTGATCGTTACGGAAAGCGGCCCCTCTTCTACATCGACCGACCTGGCGAGTTCCTGTTCGCATCGGAGATGAAGGCATTCCAGGCGTTCCCTGGATTCCGGTTCGAGCTCGCCCCGAGGGAACTCGCTTCGATTTTCTCGGTGTGGACCCCGCTGCCGGACCGTACGCCGTTCAAGGTCATTCGGCAGCTGGCTCCTGGCCATGTGCTCACCCTGCGCGGGGAGCATCGGCAACTGCGTGCCTACGAGCAACTTCGGCTGAACGCAGCGCCTTTCACCGGCTCCGCCGCCGAGGCGCAGGATCTCGTACACGAGACTCTGCGCCGCAGCGTCGAGTTGCGTCTGCGCAGCGACGTCGAGGTGGGGGTCTATCTGAGCGGCGGTCTCGACTCGTCCATCGTGACGGGGCTGGCTGCCGATCTGTCGCCGCACGAGCTGCGCACCTTCTCGGTGGAGTTCGAGGAGCGTGACTTCGACGAGTCCGGGAGTCAGCGTGCTGTCGTCGAGCACTTCGGCACACGTCACACCTCCATCGTCGTCTCCGGCGCCGACATCGCGGACAACTTCCCGGCGGCCGTACGCCACGCGGAAGTCCCCGCGTTCCGCACTGCGTTCGTCCCGATGTATCTGCTCTCGCGCCAGGTACGTGAGGAGGGTGTCAAGACCGTACTGAGCGGGGAAGGGGCCGACGAGGCGTTTCTCGGCTACTCGCTCTTCCGTGAGACGCTGCTGCGGGTCAACTGGAACGACCTGTCCGACGGGGAACGGCGCGACAGGATCGCCCTCCTCCACCCGGAGCTCGCCCACTTCAGCCCGGCTCACAGGTCCCATCTCACGGGGTTGTTCGGCCAGTTCGCCACGGAGCGCCTGCCTGGTCTGTTCTCGCACGAGCTGCGCTATCAGAACGGCCGCTTCGCCGCTCGGCTGCTCCAGGACGCCGCCGAGCCCTTCGCCGACCTCATGACGCTCGTACGCGACACTGCCGGGTACGCCGCGCTGTCCCCGACGCAGAAGGCACAGTGGCTCGAATTCAAGACGCTACTCGTCGGCTATCTCCTGTCCACACAGGGCGAGCGCATGAGCCTGGCCCACGGGGTCGAGAACCGCTGTCCGTTCCTCGACCCAGACGTGGTCCGTGCCGCCGCCTCGGTAAACCTGCGCTTCAACGACGGGTTCGAGGAGAAGGCGATCCTCAAGAGGGCGTTCCACGGAGAGCTGCCCGAGTCGGTCCTCGCCCGGCGCAAGCAGCCCTACCGGGCGCCGGGCAGTGCAGTGTTCAAGGAACACCGGCCCGACTATCTCGACCTGGTGCTGTCCCGCGCCGAGCTGGCGAAGATCGACGGAATCAACCCCGTCTTCGCGGAGCGTCTGGCCACCAAGGTCATGACCACGCCAGTCGCCGAGATCAGTACGAAGGAGGACCAGGCGTTCGTCCTCCTGCTGACGACCGCCGTCCTCAACCAGCAGTTCGTCGCGAACCGGGAGGCATACATGGGCACGCCGTCGGACGCGGTCCTCAAACTGAGGAGGACCGTCGACCACCGTCGGACCGCCTTGACCACCGGAGGTGGCCGATGAGCCGGCCCCAGCCGGCCGGCACGACGGACGAGATCGCGGTCATCGGTCTCGCGCTGCGCTTTCCGGGCGCCGAGACACTGGAGGAATTCCTGGGACACCTCATCGAGGGGCGCTCGCTCATCTCCGAGGTTCCGGCCGAACGATGGTCGAAGGAACGCTACTTCGGCGATCCGCGGCGCGGGGAGGAGAAGACCAACAGCATCTGGGGCGGTTTCGTCGCGGACGCGGACCGCTTCGACGCCGCGTTCTTCAACATCTCGCCGCGCGAGGCGGAGACCATGGACCCGCAGCAGCGGTTCGCCCTCGAACTCGCCTGGGGGGCGGTCGAGGACGCGGGATACCGCGCGAGCGAGCTTGCGGGGACGAGAACCGGCGTCTTCATGGGGGTGTGCCACGCGGACTACGCGGAGCTGATGGAGCACGACGGGGCCAGGACCGACGCCTACTTCCCGACAGGGACCGCGTACTCGATAATTTCCAACCGGGTCTCCTACTTCCTGGATCTGCACGGCCCCAGCATCACCAACGACACCGCGTGCTCCAGCTCGCTCGTCTCCGTATACGAGGCGGTCGGGGCCCTCCGAAACGGCGACTGCGACCTCGCCCTGGCCGGCGGAGTCAACCTGTGCTGGTCGCCGAAGCACTTCGTCGCCTTCAGCCAGGCGAGCATGCTGTCGCGCACTGGCCGGAGCCGGGCCTTCGACCAGGGCGCCGACGGATACGTACGGGGTGAGGGCGGAGCCGTCCTGCTACTCAAGCCGTTGTCTCGGGCGCTCGCGGACCGCGATCCCGTGTACGCCGTCATCAAGGGAATCGCCACCAACCACGGTGGCCGTACGAACTCGCTCACCGTCACAAACCCCACCGCGCAAGCGGAACTCGTCGAACGGCTCTACGCCCGGACCGGCATCCGCCCGGAGACGGTGTCGTACATCGAGGCCCACGGTCCCGGCACGCCCCTCGGCGATCCGATTGAGATCGTCGCGCTCAAGCAGGCGTTCCGCAACCTCCATGCCGCGCAGGGGACCGAGCCCGAGGAGGGAACCACCGGCGTCGGATCGGTCAAGACCAACATCGGGCATCTCGAAGGAGCGGCGGGCGTCGCCGGCATGGTGAAGGTGATCGCCGGCCTCGCCGGCCGGGTGCTCCCCGCCACAGTCGGCTTCACCGAACAGAACAGGATGATCCGGCTCGACGGCAGCCCCTTCACCATCGTCCGCGACACCCGCCGCTGGGCCGCGCCCGCGGCAGGACCCGCCGGGGCTGCCGTACCGCGCCGCGCCGGCGTCAGCTCGTTCGGGTTCGGCGGGACCAACGCCCATGTGGTACTGGAGGAACACCTCGACGACGCCCTCGGGAGGGAGCGGTCCGGAGACCGGGCGCCCGGACACAAGGCATACGGACCGTCGCGAACCGCGGGCGAGGGGCCGTACGTCGTACCGCTGTCGGCCCGGACACAGGAGCGGTTGCGGGAGGCCGCCCGGCGGCTGGCCGCGTGCGTGAGAGAGCCCGAGCCTGGTGACGCGGCGGCCGAGGCGCTGCGCCCGCGACGGCTCGCCGACATCGCCTTCACCCTTCAGACGGGCCGCGAGGCCATGGCCGCGCGCGTCGCGTTCGTGGTCGCGGACCGGCAGCAACTCCTCTCCCTGCTCGGGGAGTTCGCGGACGGAACGCTCGCCGATCAGGGCGTGCACGCTCGGGCCGATGCCGCCGCCGCACTCCTGGAGGACGCCGGGCGCTGGGCCGAGGGCGGGGACGCGGACTGGGCCATGGTCCGTGCCCTCGGCGGATACCAGGACGCGCGACGGGTACGGCTGCCCGCCTACCCGTTCGCGAGGGAACGGCACTGGTACCGGTTGGCCCGGCCGACCGCGCCGGGCACGGCTGGTGGCGGCGCCGACTCGGCCGCCGAACGGTCGTCAGCCGCCGTGGCGCAGGACCGGACGGATACCGCGCCGCTCCACCCGTTGCCCCACCGGGACACCTCCGATCCGACCGCCTCGCACTTCAGCACAGCCTTCACGGGTGCCGAGTCCTTCCTCGCCGCACACCAGGTGCGCGGCGAGGCGGTGCTGCCCGCCGCCGCCCAACTTGAGATGGTCCGCTCCGCCGTGGCCGAGGTGACCGGGCGCGACAGCGGGGCCGCGTCGGTGATGCGGCTGCTCGACACCGTCTGGATGCGACCGCTCACCGTGCCACACGGCATGTCGCTCGATGTGCACGTGGAGTTGAGCACACGGGAAGACGGCGCGATCGGCTTCGAGGTACGGACCGGACCGGCCGAGGAGGCGGACGACGAGAAGGCGGCCGGCTCCGGGGCCACGGTTCACAGCCGTGGCACCGCACTAACCGTCCTGTCCGAGGTACCTGGCATGCTGGACTTGGACGCACTGCGCGCCGCGTGCCCGACGCCGCTCGACCCCGCGGACGCCTACGCCGACTTCCACGACCAGGGTCTGGAGTACGGGCCCGCGATGCGTGGCCTCGCCGAAATCCGGCTGGGCGGCGGCGAGTTGCTGGCACACCTGGTGCACCCCGGAAACCGCGAGCCGGAAACGTCCGTTGCCCTGTCCCCGGCCATCCTCGACGCCGCTCTCCAGGCGTCAGTGGTGCTCCTGGCGCGGGAGACGGACGAGCCGGTCACGGGACCGACGATGCCGTTCGCCCTGGAGCAGCTCGACGTCCACGGCCCCTGCGCGGCCGAGAGCTGGGCCTGGGTCCGGTACAGCGGCCAACCGGGCGGCGCCCGTGGTGCGGTCACTGCCCTTGACATCGATATCTGCGACGCCCGGGGAACCGTCAGTGTCCGGCTACGCGGGCTCGTCCAACGTATCGCCGCGCCCGTGGGAGTGTCCGAGCGCGTGGCGTCGCATGTCGTCACCGCGTCGACGCGCTGGACCGACGCGCCACTCACCGTGCCGGAAGCGGACAACGACGACGCGGACCGCCGGGACTCGCGCGACCAGGGCACGGACAGCCGCAGCGCGCACGGTTGGGACGGGCAAGCAGCGATCGTGCACGGTTTCCTGGCAGGCCCGGCCACCCAGTACGTCTCCGGTGTCGCGGCCCTCACCGGCTTCCACGTCACCGCTGTGCCCGGCGTCGCCCCCGACCTCGTGGCCGACGGGGTCGACGCGGTCCTGACCCTCGTCCTGGGCCGGGTTCAGAACGTCCTCAGTTCGAAACCGAGAGAACCGGTCCGCTTCATCGTTCTGGTCGACGCCAAGGTCCCGCGCCATTTCCACGCCCCGCTCGTCGGTCTTTTCAGGACGGCGGCTCTGGAGAATCCGCTCGTCTCCGGTCGTGTCGTGCGGGTGGCCGGGCTCGACGGCGCGTCCACCGAACAAATCGCCGGGTTCCTGCGCCAGGAGGCCGCCGACCCGTCCGCCGAAGCCGAACTCCGTCACCGGGCCGATGGCACCCGCCAGGCGTACCGCCCGGTCCCGCTCGACCTGGGGACGGGTCCACGAATCCCACCGCTGAAGGACAGCGGTGTCTACTGGCTGACGGGCGGGCTCGGCGGGCTCGGCCGGCACGTCGCCCGCTACTTCGCGCGCCGCGCGAACGTCACCGTCGTACTGAGCGGGCGCACCGCGCGGAACGACGCGAGCGACGCCGCGCTGGAGGAGCTGTGGGAGGCAGGAGTCGACGCGCACTACCTCCGCGCCGATGTCAGCGACGCCGTGGACGTGGAGCACGCCGTACGGGCCATCGAGGAGCGACACGGATCGCTCGACGGAATCGTGCATGCCGCGGGGGCTCTTCAAGACGCCTACCTCCTGCACAAGGACGTCACCGAACTGCCCGCGGTACTGGACCCCAAGGTCCGCGGCGTGCTCCATCTCGACGCCGCTTCTCGCGACCTCTCACTCGACTTCTTCGCGGTCTTCTCCTCCGTCGCCGGGGTGTACGGAAATCCCGGCCAGGCCGACTACGCGGCGGCGAACTCGTTCCTGGACGCTTTCGCGCACCACCGGCAGGCGCTCGTCGATGTCGGTGAACGGGCCGGTCGCACCGTCGCGGTGAGCTGGCCGCTGTGGGCTGACGGCGGGATGACGGCGGACGAGGGCACCGTGGCGTCGATGCGGCGGCGACGGGGCTGGGAGCCGCTCCCGACGGAGGAGGGGCTTCGTGTCCTCGGGCGGGTGCTGCTCGACGGGCCGGAGCACGTCGTCGTCGGGTACGGTGCCGAGGTGTCGCCCGTACCCGAGCGGCACGGGCAACGGACCGGTCGCCACACCGTAGCCGCCACGACTGCCCGGACCGTCCCGACCGCGGCGGACCTCTCGGGCACGCTCACCGAGGACGACCTCGCGGCACGAGCGACGGAATTTCTGACGAACTTGGTGGCCGAGGTGCTGCGCCACGATCCCGCGAGCCTGGAACCGGAAAGCCCCCTTGTCGACTACGGCATCGACTCGCTCTCCATCCTGGAGACGAACTACCGTCTCGAAGAACGCTTCGGGCCGTTGCCGAAAACGCTCTTCTTCGAATACCTGAGCATCGCGGGCGTAGTCGGTTACTTGGTGGAGGAACACCGGGCGACTGTCCTGACGCTCTTCGAGGAGGACGAGGACGAGAACAACGGCACGGGCGCGGGCGTGGGAACATCCGCGGCTGCGGACACTTCTGCGACCGAGACCGAGACCGTGGACTCCCGTCCTCCGCGCACTCGCGACGACTACCACGACATCGCGATCATCGGCGTGTCCGGGCGCTATCCCGGAGCCGATACCCTCGACGAACTCTGGTCGCTCCTCGAAGCGGGCCGCGACATGTTCGAGGAGGTGCCCCGCGACCGCTGGGACCACGACGCGATCTACAGCACGGAGCGCGGCGCCCCAGGAAAAAGCGTGATTCGTACGGGCACGTTCCTGCGCGACATCGAGGCCTTCGACCCGCTGTATTTCCGCATCTCCAAGCGCGACGCGGAGCGTATGTCCCCCGAGGTCCGCCTCTTCCTCCAAGCGGGCGTCGAGGCGCTGGAGGACGCGGGGTATTCGCGCGAGACCATCCAGCGGCAGTACAACGGCGATGTCGGCGTGCTCGTCGGCACCATGAGCAATCATTACGGCCTCTACGGCTTCCAGAACAGTCTGACCCGAGGCGCCCCGGCCACGGGAAGCTACCTGGCGGCGATCCCCAACATGCTGTCGTACTTCTACGGGTTCACCGGGCCGTCGATCTTCCTGGACACCATGTGCTCAGGCTCCTCGACCTGCGTCCATCAGGCCGTACAGATGCTGCGGGCGCGCGAATGCGGGATGGTCGTCGTCGGCGGCGTCAACCTGATGCTGCACCCGTACAACCTGATCACGTCCTCGCAGGAGCACTTCACCACTGCCGCCTCCGACGTCATCCGGAGCTTCGGTCGCGGTGCCGACGGGACGATTCTGGGCGAGGGCGTCGGTTCCCTGGTACTGAAGCCACTCGTCGAGGCCGAGCGCGACGGCGACCGGATCTACGCCGTGATCAAGGGAACGGGGCTGTCCAACGCGGGCGCGCGCAACGGGTTCACGGTGCCGAGCCCCCGGATGCAGGCACGCGCCATCGAGAAGGCGATCGACGACGCGGGAATCGACCCGCGGACCATCAGCTACCTGGAGGGACACGGTTCGGGGACGGCGCTCGGGGACCCCATCGAGGTCAAGGCGCTGACCACTGCCTTCCGGGCACACACATCCGACACCCAGTTCTGTGCACTGGGATCGGTGAAGTCGAACCTCGGGCACCTGCTGCACGCGGCGGGCATGGCCGCGTTCGCCAAGGTGATCCTCCAGATCCAGAAACGCACGCTGGCGCCCTCGTTGCACAGCGCCGAGCTGAGCCCGGACATCCACTTCGCGGACACCCCCTTCCGTGTCCAGCGCGAACTGGCGCCCTGGAAACCGGCGTCCACCACGCACGACGGGCACGAGACCGTCCACCCGCTGCGCGCCGGCATCACCTCCGTCGGAGCCGGAGGAATGAACTCCCACATCATCGTCGAGGAGTACGCCGGGACGTCCACGGGGCAACCGCCCCAGGAGCGCCCTCGGGACGCCGGCGGGGATAGGCGGCAGGAACTGTTCGTCGTCTCCGCGATGACCGACGCCGCACTCGCCACCAGCCTCGTCCGGCTGCGTGACCGGCTGTCGCACGCGGCCGAGTCGGAGCTGCCGTCCCTCGCGTACACGCTCCGCGTCGGCAAGAACGAACTCCCGCGCCGCTGGGCCTTCCTGGCGAAGGACGCTCTCACAGCCGTCGGGGCGATCGACCGGTACCTCGCCGGCGACCGGGACCCGGAGGTCCCCCTCGCTGGGGACCGTGACCCGGAAACCGCCCTCGCCGCCCAAGGGGCCGACGTCGCCCTCGCCCGTGAACTCGCCATCGCCTGGACCGCCGGACGGACCGTCGACTGGACGCCGCTCGACGGACCGCGCCCACCCCGACGGGTCTCACTGCCGGCCTATCCCTTCGAACGCGTCCGTTGCTGGGTGGAACCGGAGCCGGGCGCACCGTCCGTCACCGCGCCTCTCGCACTACGAGAGAGGGTCCACCCGTTGCTTGGCCGCAACGAGTCCGATGTCGACGGACTGCGCTACGGCCTGGACCTTCGCGTTGACGACCTCCTGGACTACGCGTTCCGGCACGACAGGGTGCCCGCCGTCGTCCCGACGTACGCCGTCGAGTCGGCGCTCGCCGTGGCCAAGGTCTCGGGCTTCGCCAACCCGGCCCTGATCCGCGACCTGCGGCTGTCGGGTCCGGTCGGCGGGCCGGACCAGGAGCGACTGATCACGGAACTCGCGGTCACACGCGGCCTGAAGACAGCCGACGGGACCGTGGTGCGCGTGGACGGGGCGGGGACGCGCAGGACCGTGGCGGAATTCCAGGTGTTTCCCGGCGACAGTGGGGCAGCGGTGCGCGAGCCGCTCCTCGCGGACGGCGACCGTACACTGCGCCGCACGGCACTGCACGTCCTCGACCGGGCGCGGGTACGGTCGGAACTGGCCGAGGGCCTGCTCGACTACGACCCGCTGTACTGCGGAGTGGACAGCGCCTACCGGTTGCCCGCCGATCGGCTCGTACTGTCTGTCACCACTCCGCGACTCCGCCACGACCACACGGCGCGCGACCTGTTCCTCGCGCCGCACGTCCTCGCTGCGGTCGCCCAGGCCATCCAGCTCGCCGCGAAGTGGTCAGGCACAACGGGGTGGGAGCGGCATGTGCCGTACGCGATCGAGGAGACACGCTTCTTCCCGGGCGCCGACCGCGTCGCATACGTGCTTCTCGATCCGAAGGAGGCGAGCATCCGTCTGGTGGACGGGGAGGGCGTAGTCGTCGCCGAACTCACCGGAGTGCGGTGCGGTGAGCCGGGCGCCACTCTTCCGGCGCCGGCTCAAGCCCGGTCCCCACGGTCCGGCCCCGGGCCGGCCGAGGAACACACAGCCGAGAGTGGAGCCGACGCCCATGACGATGCCGCCGCAGCCTTCGTGGTTGACGCATTGCGGAACATGGCGGCCGGCATCCTCAAGTTCGCGCCCGACGAACTCGATGTCCGCACGGGGTTCGACGCCTTCGGCTTCGACTCGATCTCGCTCGTCACGTTCTCGAAGCTCGTCGGGGAGGCATTCGGCATCGACCTGACCCCCGCGGTGTTCTTCGAGGCTACGACGCTCGACGCTCTGGCGCGGTATCTCCTCGACGAGTTCGGGGAACCGGTTCGCGCCGCGCACCGCTCCTCCCCGCCCGCCGAGCCCGAGTCCGCTCTCACGGCACGCCAGGGGGCGCTCGTCGGCAGCCGTACGACCACCGTGCCCGCGCGGAACGCCGCCCGCAGGGCGACCGCGCCGGGCCCGACGCCCATCGCCGTCATAGGCGCGGCCGGCCGGTTCCCCGGCTCCCCCGATCTCGACACGTACTGGTCCCGCCTGGTCGAAGGCAGCGATCTCGTCACCGAGTTCCCCATCCACCGCTACGACGCGAGGTACGCGCGGATCGTGGCCGAGGCCGAGTTCCCCCGTCACGCGGGCGTCTTGGACAATGTCGACGCGTTCGACGCGGGCTTCTTCGGGATCCATCCCCGGGAGGCCGAGCTGATGGACCCGCAGCACCGCCTCGCCCTGGAGACGGTGTGGCACGCGCTGGAGGACAGCGGATACACACGGGCCGCCCTCCCCCGCGACACCGGCGTGTTCTTCGGCGTATCAGGCACCGACTACACGACGCTGCTCACCGCCTGCGGTGTGGCGCCCGACGCGTTCACCTCGACGGGCAACGCCCACTCGATGCTCGCCAACCGGATCTCGTACGTCCTCGACATCCGCGGGCCGAGCCAGCCGGTCGACACGGCCTGCTCCAGTTCGCTGGTCGCCGTGCACCGTGCGATGGAGGCCATCCGTTCGGGCGCCTGTGAGGTCGCGATCGCCGGCGGGGTCAACCTTCTGCTGAGCGTCGACACATTCGTGAGCGCGCACCGGTCCGGCATGCTGAGTCCGGACGGGCGGTGCAAGACGTTCGCGCGGGACGCCGACGGTTACGTACGGGGCGAGGGCGTCGGCGCCCTCCTGCTCAAGCCGCTCTCCGCCGCCGAACGGGACGGCGACGCGATCCTGGGCGTGCTCATCGGGAGCGCCGAGAACCACGGCGGCCGGGCCAACTCTCTCACCGCGCCCAACGCCAACGCTCAGGCGGAGCTGGTCGCGGCGGCGATGGCAGGCATTGAGCCGGACACGATCGGCTACATCGAGACCCACGGCACCGGAACCGCGCTCGGTGATCCCGTCGAAGTGCGGGCGCTGCGGTCCGCGTACCAGCGGCTCGGTGCGGGCGGGCGGGGCAACGTGGGGCTGGGTTCGGTGAAGCCGAACATCGGGCATCTGGAAGCCGCGGCAGGCATCGCGGGTCTCCTGAAAGTGCTTCTCGCCATGAAGCACGGGACCTTTCCGGCGACCAGGAACTGCCAGGAACTCAACCCGTATCTTCCGCTCACCGACGGCCCGTTCCGCATCGTGCGCCAGAACGAGCCGTGGCAGCGGCTCACCGGACATGAAGGGGTCCTCCTGCCCCGGCGGGCGGGGGTGAGCAGCTTTGGGTTCGGCGGCGCCAACTGCCATGTGGTCGTGGAGGAGTACCGGACCGACCACGCCCCGGGCGACACGGTCCCCCTGGCCGCCGGGCACAGTCCCGCCGCCGAGCATGACTCGGTCGTCGTACCGCTGTCCGCCCGCACCGGTGAGCGGCTCTGGGAAACCACGCGCGATCTCCTCGCCCATCTGGAGGAGCGCGGCCCGGAGTCGGTTCCCCTCCGTTCCCTCGCCTGGACCCTGCAAACGGGTCGGGAGGCGATGGCGGAGCGCGTCGGCTGGGTGGTCTCCTCGCACCACGAACTCATGAGCCGGCTTGAGGAATTCGTGGGCGGAGGAGGAAGTGATGGCCGTGGCGGTGCGCGCGCCGAGCGGGGCGGATCTGTCCCGGCGGGTCCTGCGCACCGGCTGCTCGCCACGTGGACCGAAGGCGCCGACGTCGACTGGCGCACGCTGTACGGGACGCACGCACCTCGGCGCCTGCACCTGCCGACCTACCCCTTCGCGCGCGAGCGGTACTGGGTCCCCGGCGCCGAACCGGATCGGGAGACCCCTGCTACAGCGCCGGAATCCGCAGCGCCAGCGGTCGGCACGGCGCTGCTCGTACCGCGCTGGATACCTCGACCCGCGCCGACGGGACGAGATGAGCACAACGCCACCCGCCGGGTCGTGATCCTGGTCGGCGAGCTTGCCGTTGGCCGGGCGACCGTCGAGCCTCGGGTTCCCGGCGCTCGCTGCTTCGCCGTCGAGATCGGCGGAGAACGGCTGGAGACCCGGTTCTGGGACTTGTCGCGACAGGTCTTCGAGATCGTGCGAGATCTCGTGGCCGATCCGTCCGCCGACACGACACGAGTCCACGTCGTGGTTCCGGCGAGTGGCGACGACGCGGTCAATACGGCCCTCGCGGGCCTGGCGCGCACCGCCGAGCTCGAAGCACCCCACCTCACCGTTCAGGTCATCGGCATCGACGGCGGTGACATGACGGCCGAGACGGTCACCTCGCTGATCACGCGGGAGGCCAGTGCCACGAACGAGGGCCTTGTCCTCCACCGGGACGGCGTACGGCTGGTACCTGCCTGGACCGAAGCGCCGCCCGTGCGGCCAGGAGTCCAGGACGTGCCCTGGAGGGCCGGAGGGGTCTATCTGATCACGGGCGGTGCGAGCGGCATCGGGGCAGCGGTCGCCCGCCGGATCGCCCGCGACGTGGCAGGCCCTGTTCTGGTGCTCGCCGGGCGGTCGCCGCTCGACCCCGGTACTGACTCGCTGCTGGAAGAGCTGCGCGCGGCCGGTGCCGTCGCCCACTACGCCCGCGCGGACGTCTCACGGTGGCAGGAAGCACGCCACCTCGTCGAGGCCGTCCGCGCACGGGAGGGCGGGCTGCAAGGGATCGTCCACTGCGCCGGGGTGCTCCACGACGCCGCGCTCACCCGGAAGACGGCACGGGAATGGGGAGACGTCCTCGCGCCGAAGACGAGCGGTGTGGTGAATCTCGACCGGGCCGTCGGTGAGGCACCGCTCGACTTCCTGATCCTCTCCTCCTCGGGGGCCGCTCTGACGGGCAATCCCGGCCAGGCGGACTACGCCACCGCGAACGCCTTCCTCGACGCTTTCGCCACTCTGCGCGACACACGCGTGGCGGCGGGCCGCCGCTCGGGGCGCACGCTGTCGGTGGCCTGGCCGCTGTGGCGCGAGGGCGGCATGACCGTCGACGACGCGGTACGTGCCCGGCTCTGGCGGAACAGGGGCCTGTCGCCCATGGAGACAGCGGACGGCCTCACCGCACTCGTCCAGGCATGGAGGCTCGGCGAGGAACGGGTATGGGTTCACCACGGCGACCTCACCCGCGTGCCGGTGACTCCCCAAGTCCCCGCGCGGCAAGTGCCGAGCCTCCGAGTTCCCAGCCCGGACATGACGGCCACGGTGCCCGCGATCTCGCCGTCACGCGAGCGCGAAGCGCTCCGCCAACTGCTGGATCTCTTCTCCCGCGTCACCGGGCTCGCCCCCGATTCCGTCGACGCCGACGCACAACTCACCGCAGCGGGACTCGACTCGATCACGGTCGTACAGCTGAACCGCGAACTGGCGCGCACGTACAGCGGCATCTCGCGGACGTTGTTCCACGAGTTCCCGACCCTGCGCGCGGTCGCCCTCCACCTCGCGGCGCAACACCCCTCGACCGAGCCCGTGCGGGAGACCGCTCCGCCTCGGCCCGAAAGCAGGCCCGCCGTCCGGCCCGCGCCGGAAGCGAGCCCGCGCGAGCCGATCGCGATCATCGGGATGAGCGGCCGCTACCCGTGCGCCGCAGACCTCCACGCGTTCTGGGAGAACCTGAGCAGTGGGCGGGACTGCATCCGCGAGGTCCCGGCCGACCGATGGCCGCTGGACGGCTTCTACGAACCCGACCGCGCCACCGCGATCGCGACGGGCCGCAGCTACAGCAAGTGGGGTGGCTTTCTGGACGACTTCGCCGGGTTCGACCCCCTCTTTTTCCGGATCGCGCCCCGCGACGCCTACGAGATGGACCCGCAGGAACGCCTCTTCCTCCAGGCGTCTTGGCAGGTACTCGAAGACGCCGGCTACACCCGCGAGGAAATCGCCCGGCGTCACGGCCGGAAGGTGGGCGTCTTCGCCGGCGTCACAAAGTCCGGCCACGCCCGGCATGCCCCGCGGCGCCTGCCGTCGGGCGAGGCGGTTCATCCCGGTCTCTCCTTCGCCTCGCTCAGCGCCCGCACCTCGTACGTCCTCGACCTGCACGGACCGAGCATGACGATCGACACCATGTGCTCGGCGTCCCTCACCGCGATCCACGAGGCGTGCGAACACCTCCACCAGGGTTCCTGCGAGGCCGCCATCGCAGGCGGGGTGAACCTGTATCTGCATCCGCACGACTACGTGGAACTATCCCGGTCGAACATGCTGGCAGCCGGTTCCGAGTGCCGGAGCTTCGGCAGCGGCGGCGACGGTTTCGTACCGGGGGAAGGCGTCGGAGCCGTACTGCTGAAGCCGCTTTCGCATGCCCTGGCGGACGGCGACCGCGTGCTCGCGGTGATCCGCGGCACAAGCGTCAACCATGGTGGCCACTCGCACGGCTACACCGTGCCCAACCCGGTCGCCCAGGCCGAGTTGGTCCGCGACGCACTGTCCCGGGCCGGCGTCTCGGCACGGGACGTCAGTTACGTCGAGGCTCACGGCACAGGCACGGAACTGGGGGATCCGATCGAGGTCGCGGGCCTCACCCGCGCCTTCGAACAGGACACGACGGACCGACAGTTCTGCGCGATCGGCTCGGTGAAGTCCGCCATCGGACATTTGGAGGCTGCCGCGGGCATTGCCGGACTCACCAAGGTGGTCCTCCAGATGCAGCACGGGCACCTCGTCCCGAGCCTGCATGCCGCCGAACCGAACCCGGGCATCCCCTTCGAGAGGACACCCTTCTACGTGCAGCACGACCTCACCCCCTGGCGCGCGGACCGCCTCCGCATCGCGTCGCTCTCGTCGTTCGGCGCGGGTGGCTCCAACGCCCACGCCGTCATCGAAGAGTTCCCGGAGCATGCGACACCCCGACAAGGGGCCGCCGGGCGGACGTCCGCCGACACCGGCTCCCAGCAGGTGGTGGTCCTCTCGGCCCGCAGCACCGGGCAACTCCGCGACCAGGCAGCGCGCCTGGCCGCCCACCTCGACCGCGAGGGCGACCGTATCCCCTTGTCCGGCCTCGCCTTCACCCTGCAGACTGGTCGCGAGGCGATGACGGAGCGCCTGGCCCTCGTCGTCTCGTCCGTCTCCCAACTGCGCGACGCCCTGGGCTCGTACGTGGACCAGGACACCGCCGCACCGGGCGTCCACCGAGGAGCCGCAGGGCGGACGTCCGGGGTGCTCGCGGGGATCGTCACCGACAACGAACCGCGTGAGATCCTGGTCGAGCGGTGGGCCGCAGAGCGGAATCTCGATGGGCTCGCCGCTCTGTGGTGCGAGGGCATCGCGCCCGACTGGCACACGCTGCACGGACGTGACGGCGCCGCCCCGCCGCAACGGATCTCCCTGCCGGCCTATGCGTTCGCCACCGACCGCTACTGGATCGGCGACCTCGCCCCGTACCATCCCCCCGCTCCTTCACCTGCCCCCGATGCCGTCGGTGCGGCCGAGGAGACGGCACGGCCGCCGGGGCCGCCGGGGCCACCTGGGCCCGCACCCGACACGTACGTCCCGCAGCTCGTCCGCGCGAAGCTCGCCCGGGCACTGGCCGTCGGCGAGGACGAGATCGACGGCTCCCGTGCCTTCGCCGAGTACGGGCTCGACTCGATCCTCGGCATCCGCTTCGTGCACGAGCTCAACGAGGCGCTCTCGCTCGACCTGACGACGAGTGTCCTCTACGACCACAGTTCCGCCGACCGCCTCGTCACGCACCTGCTCGACACGCACCACGACGCCATCGCGCCGACCGTCACGGCCGCGCCCACCGCGCCCACGACACCGACCGTGCCCGCAGGCGCCCGACGCACCACTCGTCCGCCGATCGCCATAGTCGGAATGAGCGGGCGCTTCCCTGGATCCGACACGCTCGATGAACTCTGGGACCACCTCGCCGCCGGCCACGACCTCATCACCGAAGCCACCCGCTGGGACCTCGCGGCCACCGACACCGACGGCAACCCACGCTGCACCCGAGGCGGATTCCTGGACCGCATCGACCTGTTCGACCCGCTGTTCTTCAATATCTCCGGGGTCGAGGCACGAAGCATGGACCCGCAGCAGCGGCTGCTGCTGGAGGAGAGCTGGATGGCACTGGAGGACGCGGGATACGCCGGCAGCGGTATGGGCGGGCGCAGTTGCGGCGTCTATGTCGGCTGCTGGAACGGCGACTACCAGCAACTTCTCGGCGAGGACGCGCCCGCGCAGGCGTTCTGGGGCAACATGGCGTCGCTCATCCCGGGCCGGGTCTCGTACTTCCTCGATCTCAAGGGTCCCGCCATCGCAGTCGACACCGCCTGCTCCAGCTCGCTCGTCGCCATCGACCTCGCGTGCAAGGACCTGTGGTCGGGCGAGACGGCCATGGCCCTGGCCGGCGGTGTCTTCGTGCAGGCCTCACCGCGCCTGTACGACCTGGCCGGGCGCGCCGGAATGCTGGCGCGGACCGGACGCTGCCATGCCTTCGACCACCGCGCCGAAGGCTTCGTGCCCGGGGAGGGCGTCGGCGTCCTGGTGCTCAAGCGGCTCGACGACGCGCTCGCCGACGGCGACCATGTCCACGGCGTGGTCCGCGGCTGCGGCACCCAACACGATGGCGCCACCAACGGGCCTACGGCACCCAGCTCCGTCTCCCAGGAGCGGCTGCTGCGCGAGGTGTACGACGGGTTCGGCATCGACGTGGAGACCATACAGGTCGTCGAAGCGCACGGAACCGGTACGAGGCTCGGCGACCCGATCGAGTTCGAGGCGCTGACGCGCGCGTTCCGCGCGGGGACCGACCGGACCGGCTACTGCGCCCTGGGCTCGGTCAAGACGAACCTCGGGCACACGCAGTTCGCGGCCGGCGTCGCCGGGGTGTTCAAGATCCTCCTTGGGATGAGGCACGGGCAGATCCCCGCCTCTCTGCACTTCGAACGGGCGGGTGAGGCGATCCGGTTCAACGGCAGCCCCTTCTATCCGAGCACCCGCACGCACCCGTGGGAAGTGCCTTCCGGTGCCCTCCGCCGAGGTGCCGTCAGTTCCTTCGGCGCCAGCGGTATGAACGCGCATGTGGTCCTGGAGGAGGCGTCGCCCGTTCCGCGCATCCGTCCGCCACATCCTCCGTACCTGGTCGTCCTCTCGGCCCGGTCCCGCGAGCAGCTCGGGGAGCAGGTGAAGCGCCTGGCGGCGCACTGTCGGCGCACGCCCGGTCTCGACTGCGGTGACATCGCCTACACCCTTGTCGTCGGACGCGAGCATTTCACCGAGCGCTTCGCCTGCGTGGTCCGGGACCGTACGGAACTGATCGGGATACTGGAAGAGGGCATCGGCGGACCGCGCGCGTACCAGGGCTCGGTGACAGCGGCCGGCGTCCCCTCGGCCGATCTGCGGCGCGGCGAGGAGATCCTGAGCCGTCCGGCTGGTCCCGCCGGCGTTGGGAAGGTCGCCACCCGTCGGGCCGGACTCGAAGCGCTCGCCGCCCTCTATGTCCGGGGCGCCGCACTCGCGTACGCCCGGATGTTCCCCCAGGGGGCGCAGCTGCGGGTGCCATTGCCGACGTACCCGTTCGCCCGCGAACGGCACTGGGCGGGGCCGAAACCGGTCCCGGCCCATGCCCTGGCTCGCCCTGGGGCAGAGGGGGCGTCGGGCGGGGCGCACCGGGGCTCTCTGATCGCGAATGTGACGCCCGTCCCGGGCGCGCCCGGGACGGTGCGCGGGTCGTTGACGCTTACCGGGAACGAGTGTTACCTGCGCGACCACCTGGTCCGTGGTCGGAGTGTCCTGCCCGGCGCGGTCCACGTGGAGATGGCGCGCGAGGTCGCGGCCCGCGCGCTGGGCGTGGCCGGCACGGCATCGCTCAGGATGCGCGACATCACTTGGGCCCGGCCTCTCTGCGTCGACGGGGCACCCAGGGACGTCGAGATCGTCGCCGAGCCGGTGGGCAGCGGTGGGGGCGGGGTCAACTTCAGGGTGATGTCGGAAAGTTCCGGGACAGGGCAGGAGGGGGCCGTCGTCTTCTGCGAGGGACGCGTCACTCGGTCCGGGGCCGTGCGCCCGCCGACGCTGGACCTGGCGCCCTTACGAGCCGGCTGCCCGATTCCGGTGCCGGCGGAACGGATCGCGAAGGCCCTGGTCGCGATGGGCGTCACCCATGGTCCATCACTGCGCGCGATCGAGGAGGCGTACGCGGGACCCGGCACTGTCGTGGCGCGGCTCACCGAACCGGCCACCGTGGCACGGCAGATCGCACCGAACGGCGGCGGCTCCCCCACGCCCGTCCTGTCTCCCGCGCTGTTGGACTCGGCGATCCAGGCGTCCATGGCGCTGCACCTCGCCAATGCCGAAACCGGTGCCGGTGCTGACACGTTCCGCGGGCCCGCTGTACCGTTCGCGCTCGATACGCTGGACCTCTTCGCCCCATGCTCTGCCACGATGTGGGCCGTCGTCCGTGTCGCGGACGGCCAGGACACGGTGAGTCCGCTCAGCCGGCTCGACATCGACCTTGTCGACCCCTCCGGTGACGTCTGCGTCCGGATGAGGGGTTACACCTCCCGGCGGATGCCCGAGTCCCCGCCGACGTCCAACCCGGTGCCTTCGATTTACGCCCCGGTCTGGGAACCGCTGCGGGCTGACGTGTCCGGGGCGGACATCATGGCTACCGACGCCCGGGTGCTCGTCGTCGGCGGCACGGCCGCACATGTGACCGACATCGCACGCCACACCCACCGCACCCGGCTGTGGGACCTGCCGCCGACCGCCTCCGTCGAGGAGGCGGCCGAGGCACTCGCTGTGGACGGACCGTACGACCACCTCGTGTGGATCGCCCCCGACACCGCCCCGGCCCCGACAGACGCCGCCGCTCTCACCGCCGCGCAGGAGGAGGGGGTCATAGCCGCGTACCGCCTGATCAAGGCGCTCCTCCGCACGGGATACGACGCACGCGCGCTCGGCGTCACCCTTGTCACCCGGGGCGCCCTCGCCACCCACTCCGCCGAGGAGATCCGGCCGGCGCACGCGGGGCTGCACGGCCTGTTCGGATCGCTGGCCCACGAGTACGGCCGATGGACGGTCCGCCGAATCGACCTCGAAGCCGACGGCGCCTGGCCGCAGGACCTGCAGACGCTCCCAGCGATCTCGGCCGACCAGTCCTGGGCCCGGCGGGCAGGTCAGTGGCTCAGCCGCAGTCTCGCCCCGTGCGACACGCGAGTCCCGGCTCGGCCCGCCTACCGACACGGGGGGGTCTATGTCGTCATCGGCGGCGCGGGCGGTCTCGGCCAGGCATGGACCCGGCACCTCGTGGAGCGCTTCGGCGCCCATGTCGTGTGGCTGGGACGCCGTGAGCGCGACGCGTCGATCGACGCGAAACTGCGCGGAATGCGGGGAAGCGGCACGGTTGACTACCTGACCGCCGACGCGTCCGACCCGGCGGCGATGCGCCGTGCGTACGACAAGATCAAAGCACGCCACGGACGCGTCCACGGCATTGTGCACGCGGCGCTCGTACTGAGCGACCAGAGCCTGGGCGGCATGGAGGAATCGGCGTTCCGGGCGAGTGTCGCGGCGAAGGTGGACACGAGCGTCACCATGGCCGAGGTCTACGCCGGTGAGCCGCTGGACTTCATCCTGTTCTTCTCGTCGCTCCAGTCGTTCACATCCGCCGCCGGACAGAGCAACTACGCAGCCGGCTGCGCCTTCGCCGACTCCTACGCGCACGCGCTGGGCCGTCACCTCGACTGCTCGGTGAAGGTGATGAACTGGGGCTGGTGGGGCAGTGTCGGAAGCGCCACCTCCGAAGTCCACCACCGGAACATGGCGCGGTGGAGCCTCGTCTCCATCGAGCCGCCCGAGGCGATGGCCGCGCTCGACACGCTCCTGTCCGGCCCGCAGCCCCAACTGGGCTTCGTCAAGCTCACCGACCCCGAGCGGATCGGGGTGATCGACCGGACGACCCGGACGGCGGTCCATCCACGGGCCGGATCACATACCGCTGCGGAGACGGTACTTCCGCGAGCCGCGCTGTCCGGCAACGACCGGGAGCGGGAGTTGCTCCGGGCGACCGCACAATGGCGCCGCAAGGAACGCGATCCGCTGCTCGCCCGGATGATCCGGGGCCATCTCGAAGCACTTGGCGCACTGGGCGAACCGGGCACGCTGAGTGACGTGAATGGTGTATGGGCCGGTGCGGACGTCGGAGCCACGCGACGGCCGACCGATGTCGCGGAGGCAAGGGACCGCGCGGGTATCCACGAGAAGTACACCTCCTGGCTCACCCACGCACTACGGGTCACGCCGGCGTGGGCCCCGCCACTGGACGAGCTGAACCGCGAGTGGGACGAGCAGTGCGCGCGGTGGTCCGACGACCCCGACAAGGCGGCCGAACTACGGCTCGCCGACGCCGCGCTGCGCGCCCTGCCGGACATCCTGAGCGGAAGGACCCTCCCCACGGAGGTCCTGTTCCCACGCGGCTCCGTCGAACTCGTCGAGGGGGTGTACCGCGACAACCGGCTGGCCGATGTCTTCAACCGAGCCGTGTCCAGTGCCGCTGCCGACCTCGTCGCACAGCGCCTGCGCCGGGAACCGGCCGCGCGGACGCGCATCCTGGAGATCGGCGCGGGCACGGGTGGTACCAGCGCCGCTCTGTTCGCCGCCCTGCGTCCCCATCAGGACGCCATCGACACGTACACGTACACCGATCTGTCCAAGGCGTTCCTGAACCACGCCCGGACCGAGTATGGGCCGTCCGTCCCGTACTTGACCTGCGCGAGCGTCGACGTGGAACGGCCGCTCACGGAACAGGGCATCGAAGCGGGCTCGTACGATCTCGTGGTCGCCGCCAATGTCCTGCACGCCACCAGAGACATCCGCGGCACGCTGCGCAACGCGAAGGCGGCCCTGCGTGACGGGGGCTGGCTGCTGCTCAACGAAATCGCCGCGTTCGACGTGTTCAGCCATCTCACGTTCGGACTGCTCGAAGGCTGGTGGCTCTTCGAGGACGGGTCGCTGCGGGTACCGGGCTCGCCCGCGCTGTCTCCCGGGAACTGGCGGGAAGTGCTGCACGGCGAAGGTTTCCCCGTGGTCGTCCCCGTACTGCCCGCGGCGCACGAGCTGGGGCAGCAGGTCATCGCCGCGCGGAGCGACGGGATCGTACGGCTGCCAGCCACGGAGGCGACACCCCGTCCGGCAGCAGCCACGGCGTCCCGGCGCCCCTCCGCACCAGCGGCATCGGCCGCGACGACCCCGACGACCGCCGAGGTCACCGGGACGCTGCTCACGTACCTCCGCGACCGGGCCGCGGAGACTATGGACGTGCCGGCGGAGAAGATCGACGCGACGAAGTCCCTCACGGCGTACGGGATGGACTCAATCCTCGTGCTCCAGCTCGCGAACGCCCTCCGGAAGGACCTCGGCGACGTCCCGTCCGCCCTGCTCTTCGAGCTGGACTGCCTCGAACGGCTGGCTGCGCACCTGATGGCGAACAACTGGTCGCAGGTGGGCGAACTCGTGACCCGGCTGAGTCCCGACCTGCGGACGTCGGCGACCATCGACGTGTCCGCCCACGCGTCCACGAACATGCCCATGGGTACGTCCACCGATGAGTCGATCGGCACCCTGTTCACCGCGATGTGCTCCACAGGCAGCGCCGCCCAGGGCATCGGACTGCTGACGGCCTCCGCCCGGCTGCGTCCCACCTTTGCCACCGGCGAGGCCGGTCCCGAGCCGGAGACACTGTTGCTGGCCGACGGCGGACAGCGGCCCGCGCTGGTCTGCCTGCCTTCCCTCGTCGCCCCCACCGGTCCGTACCAGTACCTCAAGTTCGCCGTCGCCCTACGGGAGTTGCGCCCCGTATGGACGGTCACGATCCCCGGCTACGGCGCGGACGAGCGGCTGCCGCAGACGCTGGACTCGGCGGTGGAACGTCAGGCGGACGTCTTGCGGCGTCGGCTCGCCGGTCGTCCGTACGCGCTGGTGGCGTACTCCTCGGGCGGCTGGCTGGCCCACGAGACCGTACGTCGGCTGGAGGCCACCGGTACCCCGCCTGCGGCGTTGGTGCTGATCGACTCGCCCTCCTGCCCCGATGAGAACACCGGGCGTGGCATGGCCACCATCACGCGCTGGCTGATCGACCGGTTTCCGCACCTGCCGGTCGACGACGCCCAGCTCACCGCCATGGCCTGGTACGCACAACTCCTGGACGGCTGGCAGCCGCGGCCGGTGACCACCCCGACGCTCTTCGTGGGGGCGGCCGAGGCTCAGTTCCTCTCCCAGGTTGTCAGCGGGGTGGAAGAGCGATTCCGGCGGCCCGATTGGTTGTTGCCGCATAGCCGCCTGGAGGTCCCCGGACACCACTTCACCCTTCTGGAACAGCACGCCGAATCCACGGCGCTCGCGATTCACCAGTGGCTTGCCGACCGGAGCCAGTGACAGTGAACCGGTGTGCGAGCCACTGACGAGAACTGGTGACGGGTCAGGGCCGGGCCGGACGCCTCAGGGATGCTGGCTCTGTCGGGGATCTTGGAGTTTCCCGGTGCGGCAGCGTGATCAGCGGCATCGGGATGTTCCGCAGGCCGATGTGGTTACCGAGGTGTTCGTTGTCTCTCTGTCCCCGTTCTGGTGAGCAAATTCCGGCACTGACCGTTCAGATCGCACGGGCAGGCAACCCGAACGGCACGACGGCGATGTGGGGGGAGACCGGCTGGACGGGTTGTGGGACGACCAGGACTTTTCCGACTGGTACCCGCGCGACGGCCGGCCGGGGCTCTCGCCTGCCCAGTTGGCCACAGTCTGCGTGCTTCAGTTCCTCCTCGGCCTCTCGGACCGGCAGGCGGCCGATGCAGTGCGCTGCCGCATCAACTTCAAGTACGCCATGGCTCTGGACCTGGACGATCCGGGATTCCACCACAGTGTGCTGGCCGACTTCCGTGAACGCCTCGTCGAGGGTGATCGCGCCGATCGGCTCCTCGACCTGGTGCTGGCCCGGCTCAAGGAAGCCGGGCTGGTGCGTGAACGCACCACGCAGCGCACCGACTCCACCCATGTCCTGTCCGCAGTCCGTGACTTGACCCGGCTGGAGCTGGTCACAGAGGCGGTGCGGGCCGCGCTGGACGAGCTGGCCGGCACCGCGGGGCATCTGTTGGCCGGCCTGGTCGACGAGGAATGGGGGCGCCGTTACGGCCGCCCGGTCCGTCTGGGCATGAACCCATCCCGCCCCAAGACCAGGATCCTCGCCACCGGCGACGACGCCGTCCGGCTGCTGGAGCACCTTGGGCAGCACGGGGCAGAACGCCTGTCCGGACCCGGGTCCAGGCCCTGCGGCAGATCGAGATGCAGAACTACTACCGCGATGCGGCAGGCCGCCTGCGCTGGCGCACCGCCGAGGACGGCGGGCTGCCGCCTTCGTCGGCTGCGGTCGTCTCGCCGTACGACCCGACGGCCCGCTATGCGCGCCGCGGTCATGTCACCCGTTGAAAGGGGTTCGTCGCACATCTCACCGAGACCTGTGATCCTGACGGCGTCAACGTGACCACAGATGTGGCCACCACCGACGCCACCGGCTACGACGCGAAGGCTCGAGACCGCCGACGGCCTTCCAGACCTACCTGGACCAACAGGGAATTCCCCGGTCAAAGTCCTGGCGAACCCTCAGAACCTGATCCCGACCACTCCAAGATCCCCGACAGATTCAGCATCCGTACGAGGTATGAGACCGCGCCCCAGTCAGCTCCCTCGGTCCTCCTGACGGGCACCGTCAGGAGGAGGCCCCCTGGCCGGCGCCGTCGCGCACGGCGGCCAGCCCTCGCAAGATCTCCTCGATCTCCGGTTCCGGGTCGAGATAGTCGGTGTCGAGGCCCTTGATGACCAGTCGGCTCGCTCCCTTGATGAACTCGACGGTCTCTTCCATCGTCATCCCGTTCGCGAGCAGATACGGCAGTGTCCACAGGCTCAGTCCGTAACCCGGCATCAGCGCCGGGCCGTTGACGTTCCGTACCAGGTAGTCCTTCCAGTCGGTCGCCTCCTGCCAGCTCATGGTGGAGTGCCGCCAGGCGTATCCGCTGCCCACGATCCCGTACTTCTCCCGTTGATTCTCGATCGGGGCCAGCACGTCGTGGTAATAGAGCATGACGTTGTAGAACGTGGGCTGAGTCCGGTTGAGGAAAGCGACGGTGTTCTTGACGCTCTCCTCGGTCTCCCCGGGGAATCCCACGATGATCGAGGCGAGAGTGGCGATGCCACGCCGGGTCAGCTCCCGGATGCCGTACTCGTACCGGTCCGTCTTGGCGAACTTCGTCATGTTCTTGAGGATGCGCTGGTCGCCGGACTCGATGCCGAGGAACACCGCGGTGCAGCCGGCTTCCGCCATGAGATCGAATGCCTCGTCGTCGGCGTTGGAGCAGCGGAAGAAGGAAATCCATTTGAGATCGAACTTATTCTCGATCATCATTCGGCAGATCTTCTTGAAGCGCGGCAGCGGCACGTTGAACGTGTCGTCGACGAAGATGAGATTGCGCACCCCGTGATCGCAGAGGTAGCGGAGTTCTTTCTCGATCGTACTCAAGTCGCTGAGGTTCAGCGGACCGGCGAGAGCGGGGTAGTTGCAGAATGCGCAGCCGAAGGAGCAGCTGCGCGAGGTGCGCATGTACGCGGTGGGCGCGTAGTAACTGGGGTCGAAATACGACCAGTCGACCGCGTTCTCGTCAAGGTCGTTGTTCTCGACCGTGGTCAGGGTGTGGAGCATGGGACCGTCGGGGGCAGCCGGGTCCCGGTAGATGAGGTTGGGGGTGCGGCTGAGGTCACCGCCCTTGTCGCGGAGCGCTGCCAGCACGGCCGCGAGGGTGTCCTCACCCTGGGTGCTGTTGATGTAGATGTCGGCGCCGAGAGGCCTGAGCCGTCCGTCACGGGACTCCGGTGATTGATCGGAGCAGAGGTTCTGTATCCGGGGACCGCCCACGATGATCGGGACGTCCGGGTTTTGCTCGCGCACGAAGCGTACAATTTGCTGGATCGGTTCGTCATAGACGTAGTACGTCGTGGTGATCGCCACCGCACGGGGTGAGCCGGCCAGCATCTCACGCAGCTGCTCGGTGGCCGAGTTGAAGGAATTGACGGGGGCGGCACTGAAACCGCGACGGCGCAGAAAGCTGGTGAGGTACGCAACTCCGAGGCTCGGCAGTTCGAAAGCGCTGAGTCGGGAGGGACATCCGGTCGTTCGTTCACGCACGATGTTGAGCAAGTCCATGTACGTCCGGCGCTCACCGCCGAGAAGTACGGAGTTGGTCAGCAGGTCGTGGTATCCGCCGGATTTCCCCTTTTCGGCCCGCTTCCTGCGTGCATGCTCGGCGAAGTCGATCTCGTTGTAGCCGATCACGATGCAGTCCGGATTCATGACGTCCGTCGTCACTTTGGTGTCGTGCACTGGACCTCCCGCAGTGGTAGTGCCGGTGGTCATCGTGCATCGACGCGCTTGCCCACTCTTGGTCGTATCGCTGGCCGCTCTTGCCGCTGCCTTGCGAACAGAGAGATCCGGGCACACAAAGCCGCAATGCACACCACGGAGTTCGACCACAGGGAAGCCGACGCCTTTCCCCGCCGGTTCGCGAGGAATAAGAGGAAGTCTCGCGCGGTGAGTTTCGCGAGTCTCTTGCTGCGGGTCGGCCACCCTGGCCTGGTCAGAAGGTGAGGACAAGCCGGCCGCGAACGCCGCCGGCTTCAAGGCGCCGGTGCGCTTCAGCGGCCTGAGAGGCGGGATACTCCGCAGCCACCCGCATGGTGAGCCCCCCTGTCTCAGCACGCACGCGAAGGGCATCGAGCTTGTCGCGCTCGTGGACGTAGTCCGGTACGAAGACCTCGTGCACCGTGATATCCCCGTGATCCTCCATCGAGGGAGCTCCGGCCATATCGGCGAACCGGACCATGGCAAGCTGTCCGCCCGGACGGATGGCCGGGAGGACCTCAGACCCAATGACCGCGGCGTCGACCAGGCCGGTCACACCACCGGGGACGGCTTCGCGAATGCGCTCGGCAACTCCAACCCCACGGGAGACAATAAGATCGGCGCCCAGGGACCGCACCAGGTTCTCATCGGCGGGAGCCGCATCGGCCACTACACGCAGGCCGATGGCCTTGGCCAGTTGGACGGTGTAGCCCCCCACCGCCCCGGCGGCACCGGTGACGGCCAGCCAGTCCCCCGCGGCCAGCGACAGAAGATCGATGGCCAGTTGCACCGTCAGCCCATTCGCTGGAATGGTGGAGGCCTCGGCGTGGCTGCTGCCGGCCGGAGCGGCGGCCACTTGCCGCGGGTCCAGGACGAGGTACTCGGCGTAGGCCCCGCCGGGGGGCATGTAAGGCACGACCATCGCCATCACACGGTCCCCGATGCTCAGATCGGTCTCGGCGCCGGGGCCGATTTCATCCACAACTCCTGCTGCCTCGTTGCCCGGCCGGTACGGCGGGGCAAGAAGACTGTCGAGCATCGAGTCCATCGCCCCCGCCCGCAGCACGGTGTCGGACGGATTCACCGTTGCGGCACGCACGCGCATGCGAATCTGGCCGCGACCCGCATGAGGTTCGGGAACGTCCACTAACCGCAGGACCTCTGGTCCGCCGTACTCCGAAACCACGACTGCCTTCATGTCTCTCCTCTGAACGGCCGGCTCTCGCCGGCAACCCCAATGCACACTCGTAACCCACGTTGCCGCGGCGCCCTCAGCCGACGCCGGCAAGCAGTCGCAATGTCTCCTCCCGGTTGGGCCCCGTCGCGGGGTCGGTTCCGGCGTATGCGCCTGCGACCGGATTGACCATCACCTCATCGACACCGTGCGAGGCGGCCAGCTCTTCCAGTTGTGCTCGCGCCTGAGCGCCGGATCCGATCACCCAGGTGGACCGGATCGCGTCCAGCAGCGACCTCTGCGAACTGGTCAAGTCGGACTTCTCGGCATCCTCGATCAACCGCTGGCGTTGCAGCGGGGCGCCCGTGCGCAGGGCCAGCAGCCCCAAGGCCAGGGGCAGGGATCGTCGCCAAGCCTCCTCCTCCGTTTCCGCGACGCAAGCATTGACGGTCAGGAACGTCGCCGGCTTGGCCAGTGCCGCCGACGGCCGGAAGGTGTCGCGATACAGGGCAAGGGCCTCGGAAGTGCCCTGGCCGGAGAAATGGTGTGCGAAGACGTACGGCATGCCGTTCTCCGCCGCCAGCCGAGCGGAGAAGTCGGAGGAACCAAGCAACCAGACGGCAGGCGTCGAAGCCGCGACTGGAGTCGCTCGCAACTGGTGGCGCCGCCCGGCCGCATGGACTTCGGCGCCCGAGGCTCCCATCATCGCGACCACCTGGTCGACATGCTCGGAAAAGGTACCGGAGGCGCCCGCGGCCCGGCTCAGCGCCCACGTGGTCAGGGGGTCGCTGCCGGAGGCACGGCCGATCCCGAGATCGATCCTGCCAGGGAAGCCTGCTTCCAGGATGGCGAACTGCTCGGCGACTACCAGCGGTGCGTGGTTCGGCAGCAGCACACCGCCGGACCCCACCCGGATCCGCTCGGTTGCCCCGGCAATCATGGCGATCAACACCGGCGGATTCGTGGCGGCGATATCAGGCATGTTGTGGTGCTCGGCGATCCAGTAGCGCTCGAACCCCAGCTCGTCGGCCAACCGGGCAAGACGCAACGAGCCGTTGATCGCATGGGAACTGGTCTGGTCGGCCCGGACGATGATGATGTCGAGGACGCTGAGTTTCACTTTCTTCCTCACAACGCTCGCGGGTGGGACGGGACGTGCGCGGTTGTCGTGCTCTGCCCTCAACTGACCTGCTCGCTCTCGGCGTTCCGCAGTGCGGCGTCGATGTCGAGGTCAACAACGGCGTCGATGACTTCCTGCAGGGCGGCGGCAGGGAGTGCTCCTGGCTGGGAGAAGACGAGTCTGCCCTTCTTGAAAGCCATCAGGGTGGGGATGGAGGTGATCTGAGCGGCTGCTGCGAGTGCCTGCTCGGCCTCGGTGTCAACCTTGCCGAATACCAGATCGGGATGCTGCTCCGAAGCGGCCTCGAAGACAGGTCCGAACGCGCGGCACGGGCCACACCAATCGGCCCAGAAGTCGACAAGCACGATGTCGTTACCGGCGATGGCCGGTTCGAAATTCTCGCTGGTCAGCGCAGTGGTGGCCATGACTTGAGTTCCTTCCTCAAACAGTTAAGTGGGCGCCATTGCCCACTTAACCGTGCGAGGGCTCCGCTTTATTCCGCTGTCGGGCAAGGCAGCTCGTTTCTGTCCGGCCGGGTGCAGACACCAGATGCATGGCACCGGTGTCGGCGCACCGTCCGGCGACACAGCCCGAAGACGAGGAGCACCGAGGCCGGACCTACGACGCCCGCCACGGTATCGAGTAGGGTTTTTCCCGTGGTGGCCAGCGAATCCGAGGCTCTCCGAGCCGACGCACAGCGTAATCGTGAGGCGATCCTCGCCGCTGCTCGTCGCGTGTTCGCCGAGAGTGGCCCGGATGCCCCCCTCGGCCTGGTCGCCACGGAGGCCGGTGTCGGACGCGCCACCATGCAGCGGCGATTTCCCGCACGCGAAGATCTGATCCTCGCGCTCATCAACGAGAACATGGACCGCCTGCAGGGAGTGGTGGACAAGACGCACGGCCGCCCCGACTGCTTCCTCCAGCTCTTGGTCGAGGTCAAGCGGATCGTGGTCAGGGACCGCAGCTTCATGGACTTCATCTACCGCTATGACGTCCCCGCATCGCTGCACGAGGACGTCGCGCGGCGTTTCCTCGAGATCGCGGCCGAGCCCCTCGCCGAGGCTCAGCAGGCAGGCCTTGTCCGGCCCGACCTGACGCCGGCGGACACGGTGATCGTCATCGACATGCTGACCGGGCCGCTCAATCATCCTGTCCCACACGACAACGACCTCTCGGGTACCGCTGACAAAACATTGGAGCTGATTCTGTCCGCACTGGGCGCGCCCCGCCGACGGTGACCTGAATCCTGATCCGGCGCTCACAGGGTGCGCGATTCCGGGACGCGGGGTGAGATCGGCCGGGTCGGCGCCGACGCCCCAGCCGGCGACGAGCTTGAGAGCGTCTTCGCCGCGGAATCCGGGTACGGCGCTCATCCAGCGGGCTCAGGCACGGTCGTACGGCCTCCGAGTGCGGTGGAGAAGTGGTCCGTGACGTGCGCCAGGGCCTCGACGGCAGTCGGTGCGACGGTCAGCGCGCCGTCGTCATCGACGATGATGTCCGTGTCGAGCGTGAACCAGCCCGGCACGATGTGCGCGGCGCCCATGGAACTCAGCACCGGACGCAGCGCATAGTCGATGGCCAGCGCGTGGGCCGTACTGCCACCGGTGGCCAGCGGTAGCACGATCTTGTCGATGAGCGCGTATTGGGGCAGCAGGTCGAGGAGTGACTTCAGCAGGCCCGAATAGGCGGATTTGTAGATGGGGGTGCCGATCACCACCCCATGGGCCCGCTCGAACAGGGCCGTGGCGTCGGCGATCGCCGGGTGCCGGAGGTCGGCGCCGAGCAGCGCTTCAGCGGGCAGAGTGCGCACGTCCAACGAGATCACGTCGTGGCCCTGAAGCCGGAGCCGATCGTCCAGGCAGCGCAGGAGTCGTGCGGTGCGGGAGGTGGCGGAAGGGCTTCCGGAGACGGACACAATGACGGCCATGTGGGGACCTTCCCTTCGGGATGTGGATGTACCGAGTGGGGTTGCCGGCTCAGGCTCCGTCGGCAGTGATCGGGTATACGTCGGGCTTGACGCCGAGGGCGTCGGCGATGAGCGCGTGAGAGTACCGGCGGGCCTCCTGATCGGGGCTGATGCTCTGGAGCATGATTTCGGTCGCTCCGGTCTGCTCGATCATCTGGAGGAGTTGGTCCCGCACCGTTTCAGGACGGCCCGCGAGCTGTCGGGGCCACCGTCCGTTCACGATCCTGGAAGGTTCGTCCTTCTGCGCGGTGGTCAACGTGCGAGAGGCTTCGTCGACGGACGGGACGATGATGGAACCACCGCTTCGGCCCAGGCCCAGGCTGGCGTAGACGGCCCGGGTCGGCCACGTCATCTGGTGGGCCTCTTCATCGGTGTCGGAGGCGAACACACTGACCCCGAGCATCACCTGGGGGGTCTCAGCACCGTACGGAGTAGGGGTGAACGCCTTGCGGTAAGCCCGCAAGGCGGGAACCGCACCGGCCGGGTTGATGAACGCGGCGAAGGAGTAGCCGATGCCAAGGGTGGCGGCCAGTCCGGCGCTGCTGCCGGAAGAGCCGAGAACCCACGGATCGGGGCGGGCGGTCACCGTAGGCATGAGCGGGATTTGACCGAAGGGATGATCGGCTGGGAAGTCACGGTGCAAGAACGCCAGCACTTCCTGAACTTGCTGACCGAAGTCGTCGAGCGGTCCGGCATCCCGGTCCCGCCTGAGGGCCAGGTCGACGAGTGGCCCGGCGGTCGCCCGCCCGAGCCCCATGTCGAAGCGCCCCGGTGCCATGACCTCCAACTGCAAGAACAGTTCGGCGACCTTCAACGGGCTGTAGTGGTTCAGCAGAATTGCTCCGGACCCAATGCGGATTCGCTTTGTCTCCCGGGCTACGGCGCCCATGAGCACCTCGGGTGAATGGGAGGCCACCGAACTGATCCCGTGATGTTCGGCGAACCACATCCGGTGGAAACCGTGCCGCTCGGCGTGCTTGGTGGTGGCCAGTGCCTCGTTGAACGCGTCGAACGCGGTCTTGTCGCTCGCTACCGTGGCCTGTTCCACGATCGAGAGTTTCACCATGATCCTGATCTCTTTTCGTTGTCTGGGTGGCCGGTCGTGCGCCGGGCGGCGAATGCGTGATCCCGCCCCGCCGGCCGCGTCTGCGGCGCCGCCTTCTCCGCTGTGACCAGCGCGCCATCGTTCGGAGCCACCCCCCGAACCCACTCTCATCTACGTCGTAGCCGCGATGGCGTTACCCCCTGGCCCGGTCGGAACGGATCAGGACATGATCGAGAACGGACGAGACCGGCCTGCGGTTGAGGCGCTTCGTGAGTGGCCACGACGGCTGCCATGAACAGTTGGGGGGGCAACGCTGTTCGGTCTGCTGAGGATGGCCATGATGCGTTCCGTTCCTGAGTACGGGCGCACGATGCCCCGCAACCTGTAGGTGCTAAGATGAAAGCAAGCAACTTCGACCTTAGCAGTAACGGAATGAGGGGGAAAATTGGTAAGCCGGATCAACCTGGAAGGCCGGGAGAACCCCTTGTGCGCGGCGGCGCAGCACGTCTGCGAGTGGTGGACGCTGCTGATCCTCCACGACGCCTTCGACGGCTACACCCGCTTCGACCAGTTTCAGGAGAACCTCGGTATCTCCTCCAGCATGCTCACCACCCGGCTCAAGGCCCTGGTCGCCGACGGCTTGCTGGAGCGCCGCCCCTACCAGACCAACCCCGTTCGTCACGAATACGTGCTCACCGACCTGGGGCAGTCCCTGTGGCCGGTCATTGTGGCGCTGACCGCATGGGGAAACTCTCGCCTGGCACCAGAAGAGCGCAGCATGGTCCTCGTCGACGCGACGACGGGCGAAGAAGTCGACCCGATCGTCGTCGACGCCTCAACATGCCGTCGCCTCGACGACAGCGACGCCTATGTCTACGCCGCCGGACCTGCGGCCAGTGACGCCATGCGTGCCCGCTACGACCGCAAGATCGGCAGCTCCGCCTGATAGTGCGGTGCGCTGTTCGACGTCGACGAGGCTCTCCGTCTCGAAGTCACCGATATCCGGGGCGCCGAGCACCGCCGCGAGCTGCGCGGCGTCCGCGTCGCGAGTACTCTGCCAGTGCGCGCTACTGCGTCTCGTAGGACACCGCGGGCAACTCCAGCGCATCGTCGCCGATCTTCATACGGATACTGCCCGGCCTCCACCGGCTCAGCGGGTCCTGAACGAGGCCGACCAGCACCGGCAGCAGGGCGCCGCTGCCGCGCAGGCCGAGCATCCTTGGTGTGCCAGATGTGATGGGGGATCCGCTCAACCTCTTCGTCCTCCTGGTCCGCGAACCGGTCGGCCATCCGTGCGCGCCCTCGGACACTCAGTTTCTGCGCGGCCTGGCGTGCAGGTTCTGCCGCTCTTCGCGCGACAACTGGTCGATGAGTGTCTCCTGGACCAGGACGTGGGTGAAGGAGAGCCGGCCCCGGGCGAGCGGGTCCTCGCTGAGCAGACCCTCCCTGATCGCCGTGTCCAGTGCCGCCGCCACCGGCTCGTCGTCGGGTGCGGTACGGGACAGGAGGTCCGTGTCGACCTCGGTACCGATGACCGCGCACCGGCGCAGTACCCGCAATACAGGCTCCGGCAGCGCGGACAGTTGCCAGCGCAGCACCTCGCGTACACCGTCGGGGATCTGGGCCAGCAGGATGCCCGCGGCGTCGGGGTCGTGCAGTCGCCGGGCATCGCCGATGTGGGAAAGAAATTGCATGACGAAGTAGGGATTGCCCTTGCTGCGCCGGTGCAGGGTCCGCACCACTTCTATTTCCACCCCAGGCCCTGCCTGCGCCTCTACCAGGGCCGCCACGGCGTCCAGGGAGAGGCCGCGGAGCTCCAGCGTCTCGGTCCTGGGGCCCTTGAGGATCTCAGCCACTGTCCGGCATGCCGCCGACTCGCTGGGCCCTTGATGCCGGGCGCTCAGTACGATGCTCAACGGGAAGGAATGGATGCGGGAGCAGAGCAGTCTGAGCAGGTCGAGGGAGGCCATGTCCGCCCAGTTCAGGTCCTCCACGAGCAGCACCAGCGGACGCTGCGTGGCGAGGGTGAACAGCACCTCGCAGACCGCGTCGTGGGTACGGAACCGCGCCTGGTGCCAAAGGACTTCGGAGAGCTCCGCAGGGGCGTGTCCTGCCGCCTGTTCGGGCAGCAGCGGGGCGAGCAGCGTGCCGAAGGGGGCCGCCGCGGCACGAAAGGCGTCCGGCCGCCCGGCCGACAGCCGGCGCAGGACCTGGGTCCACAGCCAGTAGGGCGAGACTCCCTCGCCGGGAATGCACTGACTGGTGACCACCTCCAGTTCGACCTCCGGGTCCTCCAGACGGGAGCTGAGCTCCAGCAGCAGGCGCGTCTTGCCGGTTCCGGCCGCGCCGACCACGCAGGCTACGTGCCCGTGGCCGGTGACCGCGGCCGCTGCCGCGTAGGTCAGACGGCGCAGCTCCTGGCTCCGGCCGACGAAAGGCACGGAAGAAGAAGAGGCGCCGGCCGGGGAAGCGCCGGGCGAAATGGCGCCGGAAACAGGTTCGGCCGTCACGGCTTCCAGGCCCCTGCCGGGCGTGACCACTTCCGTGGTGAAAGTCTTGCCGGTGGGCTCGCCGATCGCTTCGTCGGTGGGCTCGTCGGGGCGCCCGCCGATGGCTGGCTCCTGGCGGAGGATGGCCGTGTGCACCCGCTGGAGTTCGACGGCGGTGTCCACACCGAACTCCTCGACGAGGTGCCTGCGCGTCCGCTCGTACAACTCCAGTGCCTCGGCCTGCCGCCCGAGGCGGGATAAAGCTGTCATCAAGTGACCGACGAGGCGTTCGCGGATCGGGTTACGGCGTACTTCCGTGCCCAGGGCGTCCGCCACGTCGTCGGCCGCTCCCAGGGCGAGTCCGGCCTCGGCACAGAACTCGACGGCGGTGAGCCGGACTTGCTCCAGCCGAGTGGCCTCGTCGATGAGCGGTGGATGGGCGCTGAACTCCGTGTACGGGGAGCCGCGCCACAGCCGCAGCGCCCTGGTGAGCCTGTCGTGCGCGGCAGGGTGATCCCCCTGGTCCAGTAACGTCCGCCCCGCGGAGACCATGTGCTCGAAGCGGCGGAAATCGACCTGTTCCGGGGGGAGCTGAAGTACATAACCGGGTGCCCGATAGCGCAGTACGGAGGGTGTGCCCTGGCCGGCAGCCGCCCGGTCGAGCACGCGGCGCAGGTGAGAGATATGACTCTGCAGTGTGGCGACCGGCTTGTGTGGAGGTTCGTTTCCCCACAGCTCTTCGATGAGAAGTTCCGTGGGGACAACTCTGCCCAGACGTATCAGCAACAGCGCGAGCACTGCTCGTCGCCGCGGTGGACCGATGGGGAGTTCGCGTCCCTCGTGCTGGGCGGAAATCGGTCCCAAGACGCGGAGCAGCGGCCCGGACGAATCGGCTTGCCCCGGAGAGTGTGACCGGACGGGCGTCTGAGGTACGGGCATGTGAGGCCCCAATCATTCACACCTTGCGACGGTGATGTCGGACGACCCGGAGGGTGACCGGGAACATCCACCACGTGATCTTGGCATGGTGACCAGTTCATTCAAAGATCAAGAATTGCAATCAGTTGGCAATGCCGACGGTGGGTTCCACTGCTGTCCCAGCGGATCGCAGCCTTGTCACCTTCTACGTCCCCAAAGAGTCCGCCAAGGGACAGCTCCTCGCCGTCAAGACGGCATCAACACGATCTCGAACAGGCCGACTTGATGGACGACGAACACGCGCCCTTTGAGCGACCGCGACGCTGTCACCGCCCTATCCGAGCGACTCGCTCACGTTCCGACTCCAGCCAGCCCTACGCCCAGCGAGCTGGGGAACCGGTCCGCCTTCATCCCACTCACGCAGGTCGCTGACACCCTCATAAAGCGCCCGGTCAGGACAGAGCCACAGAAGGAGCTGGAGGTGTACGTCAGTTACAGCGGGGGGCGCGGCAACAGGATCGAGGGAAAGCGGCTGGGCCTCGTGCACAGCGACATATCCGTGGACGCCAGCGGCGCGGCATCGACTGGGGAGAATCTGGGGAGTTTCGACCGGCGTGCCGCTCGCCCTAACTCTCAAGCCGTCCGTCGATCGCCGTGCGCCCCTTGCATCCGGCCTCCGGCATGAAGTGAGCGTAGTAACCGAGGGTGATCTCCGCCGAGGAATACCCGAGCCACCGCGCCAAGGTCACGACGGACTCCCCGGCCTCCAGCTGTTCGCGGCGATCATCTACGTGTTGGTCAGCGGACGCGCCTGGCGGGCATTGCCTCCGTGCTTCGGGATATCGAAGTCGACGGCCCACCGCAGGTTTCTGCTCTGGTCAAGAGCCGGTGTCTGGGGCCGGCTCCACGAAGAGATCCTGCACCGCCTGGACGACGCCGGCCTGCTCGATCTCTGACGGACACTGCAGTACGGCAGTACGTACCTCTGTCAGCCACGAGAACGAGCGCCGTACTGCGGAGGGCCAGGCGAAGACCCAGATCGCCTGCGTGCTGCTCTGGGCCGAGGGCGGAGCGGGGACGGAACCGCAGCAGGTCATGACGCCGCACGCTGCCCCAGGCCATGATCAGCATCGGCGGAAACAGCGGGCAGAAGGGACACGCGTCGTGGGCACGAGTGGAGAAGGTACGTCTGAGCAGGACACCGCTCTGCGGCACGAGCGCGGGTGCCGCAGACAGGCCGCTTCGGCGGGGGGGGGGGGAAGTCGCCCCCTGCGTCTGCTTGCCCGTCCTCAGACGAGATGGTCGGCGAACCATTCGAGCATCAGCTGCGGATTCTCGGGGAAGTAGTTGTAGCCGTCGAACCGGCGGGTCGTGCCTTCGATCCAGTGCAGTTTCTTGTCAGTGGCGCCCAGGTTGTCGTAGATGCCCTGCACGTCGGACGGGTGGGTGCTGGAGTCATGGTGCACTTGCGCGACGAGGGTCGGCACGGTGACGTCCTTGGCGTAGGGCGTGGGCGTCAGCTCGTCGAGGTTGAAGCCGCTGAGATTCTTGAACTCCAGGTCGAAGGCGTCGATCGCGTCCGGTACGCCCTGCGAGCTGAGGAGAGCCTGCGCGACCGGGCGGAACGACGACGGCTGCAGCGCGATCAGCGCGCGGATCCCCTGGAACTCCTCCGGGTGTTTGGACATCGCGATGATCGTCGAGTTCGCGCCGAGGCAGCGACTGAAGAGAGCGATGCGCGAGTTGTCGATGCCCAGTCGTCGGCAGCCGTACCGCAACGAGCCGATCACGTCCTGATATTCGTGCAGCCCGAAGGACATGACACCACCGCCCGCGGAGTCGCTCTGACCGTGGTTGCGCAGGTCGTAAGCCAGCACGTTGTACCCGGCGTTGTGCAGATTCCGGTAGTCGGGCAGGAAGTTGACCTCGAAGTCGACCATGGCGTTGTAGGGCTCGATGTGGCCCGGGAATCCGTAGCGGTTGCCCGGCCCCGGGTGGTTGGCGATCACGAGCTTGTCCGAGTCCGCCGGGATGAACCAGCCTTCCAGAGTGGTGCCGTCCTCGGATGCGAAGCGGACGCCTTCGTAGGCCATGCCGTATTCGTCGGGACGCCGCATGATCGGGGCACGGACCGGGTGAGCGAAGGCGGTCGCCAGGCTGGCGACGATCTGCCGCTCGGTGCTGTCGCTGATGGTCATGTTCAAGCCTCTGTGCGGTCGGTGAAGGGGGTTGTCTCGTCGACTCACGGGCGCCGGACGCCGCTCTCGAACATGACCATCAATGTACTCACTGAGTACATTGATGGTCAATGGCCTCCCCCGATCACGGTGCATGCATCGGGATACGCTGGCAGGCATGTCCGAAAGCCGCCCGTACCACCATGGGAACCTGCGAGCTGTTCTCCTGGTGAACGCGGAGCGTGCCCTGCGCGAGAAGGGGGCCGACGCCCTCTCGCTGCGTGAATTGGCCCGCGAAGCCGATGTAAGCGCTCGCGCACCCGTCCGCCACTTCAAGGACAAGCAGGCCCTGCTCAACGCCTTGGTACTCAGGGGGTACGAACGGTTGGGCCATGCTTTGCAGGCCGCCGACGACCGAGGTGCGCCCTTGGAACTGCGGCTTTCCGCCTTCGCTCAGGCGTACCTCGGCTTTGCCGTCGACAATTCCGAGTTGCTGGAACTCATGTACGCCCGTAAACACGACCCGGACGCCTCTGAGCAGATGACCACGGCCATCGACCGGACGATGGGCGGCCTGCGGCGGGTGATCATGGAGGCGCAGAAGCGCGGCGAGATCATCGAGGACGACCCCGAGCGACTCACGCTCGTCGTGGCCGCTGGTCTGCATGGTGTCGCCGCGCTCACAGTCAACGGCGCGCTCGCCCGGCAGGCGGGCATGGACGGTGCTCGCGACGTGGTCCACCATCTGCTCCGCGGGCTCACGCCCAGGTGACGTCCGCCGGACAACCTGCCTGATGGCAGGGCGGGTTGGTGGCGGCCAGGGCTGTTGTTGTCGTCCTCATGCCGCGTCGACCGTGCTGTCGGCCGCGCGTCGGGTGTGAGGCCGAGGGCTTCGGCGATGAGCGCGTGGGAGTGGCGACGGGCCTCCTGGTCGGGGCTGATGCTCTGGAGCATGACTTCAGTCGCTCCGGTCTGCTCGATCATCTGCAGGAGCTGGTCCCGGTCGGTCTCGGGCGGCCGGCGAGCTGCCGGGGCCAGCGGCCGTTGACGATCCTGGACGGTTCGTCCTTCTGTGCGGTGGTGAGGGTGCGGGCTGCTTCGTCGATGGACGGGACGATAGGGGCGGTTTCGGTGCGGCCCAGACTGTCGAAGATGGCCCGGTCGGCCACGTCATGCGGTGGGCCTCTTCGTCGGTGTCGGCGGCGAACACGGCGACACCGAGCATCACTTGGGGGGTCTGGGCCCCGTACTGGGTGGGCTTGAACGTCTTGCGGTAGACGCGCAGGGCTGGGACCGCGCCGCCGGGGTTGATGAATCCGGCGAAGGAGTAGCCGATGCCGAGGGCGGCGGCCAGTCCGGCGCTGCTGCCGGAGGAGCCGAGGATCCACGGGTCGGGGCGGGCGGTCACAGTCGGCATGAGCGGGATCTGCTGGAAGGGGTGGTCCGCCGGGAAGTCGTGGTGCAGGAAGGCCAGCACTTCCTGCACCTGCTGGTCGAAGTCGTTGAGATGCCCGCTCTCCCGGTCGCGTTTGAGGGCGATGTCGACGAGCGGGCCGGTGGTCGCGCGTCCGAGCCCCCATGTCGAAGCGCCCTGGTGCCACGGTCTCCAACTGCAGGAACGGTTCGGCGACCTTCAGCGGGCTGTAGTGGTTGAGCAGGATCGCACCGGAACCGATGCGGATGCGTTCGGTCTCGTGTGCCACGACACCCATGAGGACCTCGGGTGCGTGCGAGCCGACGTTGCCGAGGCCGTGGTGCTCGGCGAACCACATCCGGTGGAATCCGTGCTGCTCGGCATGCTTGGTGGTGGCCAGCGCCTCCTGGAACACCTACGTCTTCACCGCGGGCCCCGCGGCCAGCGACGCCATGCGGGACCGCTACCGTCACCGCAGGCGGGGCCCTGACAGGAGCAGCCCTGTTCGCCAGGGCTGAACAGGGCTGCTGTGGGGTCGAGTTGGGAAGAGCGTCAATCGGGTGGCGCCCCTACCGATCCGCTGGGCAGCAGGGGCATTTTTGCAGATGAGCCCTCTGTTGCGGGCTGCTGACGCGTAAGGGGGTGCGGCCTGGCTTCGCGGAGGTTGCGGGTGGAGGCCCACTGCTCCCATGCCGGTGGCCGTGAGCGCCACGCCCTCACCACACGACGGGCAGCTCATTGACCCCGTAAACGAGCGTGTTCTCCTTGAAGGAGATGTCCTCGAAGGGGCCGGCGAGCCGCAGACCGGGCAGTCGTCGGAAGAGTTCGGGCAGGGCGATCTGGAGTTCGGCCCGAGCCAGAGGCTGGCCGAGGCACTGGTGGATGCCGTATCCGAACGCGACGTGCCGACGTGCGTTGGCCCGGCCCAGGTCCAGGTTGTCGGGGTCGGTGAAGCTCTCCGGATCGCGGTTGGCCACGTGGACCGGGACGATCACACCTTCCCCGGCGGAGATGGTGACGCCGCCGATCGTCACGTCCTCAAGGGCGTATCGGCGCAGTCCGCCGTGCACGATGGAAAGGAAGCGCAGCAGTTCCTCCACGGCGTTCGCGGCCTCGGTCGGGCCCGCGAGCAGCTGGGAGATCTGGTCGGGGTTGCGCAGCAGCGCGACGGTGCTGAGCGCGATCATGTTCGCCGTGGTCTCGTGGCCCGCGAACAGCAGAAAGACCGCCAGGTCGGACGCGTCCCGCTCGGTGACGGTGCTCGCGTCCACGTGTTCGGTGAGGCGGGTCAGCACGTCGACGCCGGGATTCCTGCGCTTGGTGGAGAGCAGTCCGACCAGATAGGCGTTGAGTTCTTCCCATGCCTGCCCGATCTGCTGTCCCGTCGCGTTTCCGTCCACGAAGACCCGTGAGCGCTGCTGGAAGTACTCGTGGTCCTCGTAGGGCACACCGAGGAGGTCGCAGATCACCAGTGAGGGCAGCGGGAGAGCGAAACGCTCCACCAGGTCCACCGGCCGCTCCGAACGGGTCATCTCGTCCAGGAGTCGTGTGGTGGTCCTGGCGATCCCGGGACGCAGTGCGCTGATCCTCTTGATGATGAAATCGCGGGTGAGTGTGCTCCGCATCGTGGTGTGGATGGGCGGGTCGTAGTTGGCGAAGAACCCATGAGCGAGCGGCGGCATGTCCGGATGTTGGCCCGGGAAGCCGGGGTGTGACTGGTCGCTGCTGAACGCGGGGTTTCCGAGGACCGCGCGGGCGTCCTCCCAGCGGGTCACCAGCCAGGCGCTGAGCCTGCCGTCCCAGATGGTGACCTGGGTGATCGGTTTCTCGTCCCGCAGACGGGAGTAAAGGGGTGGCGGGTCCAGGGGGGCGGTTCCCGGCCGGGTGAGGGAGTAAGCGGGAGTGTCCGCAGAGGACATGGGGGCTCCTGTCGCTGTTGCCTTGGCGTCGTGGGGTTGTTCACGCTGCTGGTGCGGTCCCGGCCGGTGAACGGGCCGGGATGACGGTCCACTCGCGGCGTGCAGCGATGGCCCCACGCCAGGAACGGACGGCGCGAGGTGGCATGCCGACGGCCAGGGCGCCGACCAGGTGCTCACCCTGCCGGTAGGCGGCAATGAAGCGGCGGGCCGCCAAGTCCCCCTCGACCACGACGACTTCGTCATGGCCGCGGAGATGGCCGTACGCCTGGATCCTCATGTCGTACTGGTCGGACCAGAAGTACGGCACCGGCGCGAACGGGCGGCGCTCCCGCGTGCCCTCGCACACGAGGTTGCGGGCGACGGCCATGCCCTGCTCGGCCGCGTTGGTGCGGTGCTCGATGCGCATGAGCGTGCCGAACAGCGGGTTGTACCAACGAGCCACGTCGCCCACCCCGTACACACCGGGTGCGGCCTCACTGAACGCGTCGCAGACCAGGCCGTTGTCCAGGGGCAGCCCGCTGCCTTCCAGCCACTCGGTGTTCGGGTGGGAGCCGATGCCGACCACGACGATGTCCGCCGGTTCGACGGTTCCGTCCGCCAGGGCCACTCCGGTCACCTCTCCGTCGCGGCTGAGGATCTCCCGCACCATGACCCCGGTGCGCAGGTCGACGCCGTGCCCGCGGTGCGCCTGGGTCAGGGCGCGGCCGACATCCTCGCCGACGGCGTGGGCCAGCGGTACTGGGGCCGGTTCGAGCATGGTCACGGAGAGGCCGAGCCCACGGGCCACCGAGGCGGCCTCCGCGCCGATGAAGCCGGCCCCCACCACCACGATCCGCCGCGCGGTGCGGAGTTGTTCCCTCAGTGCCACCGCGTTGTCCAGGGTGCGGATGACGTGGACCCCGCGCACGCCGTCGCCGCCCGGCAGCCGCCGGGGCCGTACACCGGTCGCCACGACCAGGGCGTTGTAGCCGACCATCTCACCGTCTGCCAGAGTGACGCTCCGGTCCTGTACGTTCACGCCGATGGCCGTCCTGCCCAGCCGCAAGTCCAGTCCGAGCGCCTCGATGTCGCCGCGGGCGCGGAGCGGGAGCCGGTCCGTGTCCCACTCGCCGCTCAGGATCTGCTTGGACAGCGGAGGACGGTCGTACGGCAGGTGTGTCTCGTCTCCGACCAGGGTGATAGTGCCGCAGTAGCCCTGCCCGCGCAGTGTCTCCGCAGCGGCCAGGCCGCCGGCGGAGGCTCCTACAATGACCACCCGGTCCATCGCGCTCACGATTCCTGTACGCGGATGGCCGCCGCAGGGCAGACCGTGGCCGACTCACGTACGTCGTCGTGGAGTTCGGGGGCGGGTGACTCGTCAAGCAGTACGACCATGCCGTCGTCGTCGCGCTGGTCGAAGACGTCGGGGGCGATCAGGACGCACTGCCCCGAGGCCACGCACTTCGGGACGTCGACTTCTACCTTCATCGTGGTTCTCCGGTCCTCGTGGGGGTCAGGGGGTGACGGTCAGCAGGCCGGTGGCGATACCGCCGCTGGTGCCGCCGTCTGTCAGAAGCGCCGCACCGGTGATGCAGGAGGCGGCCGGGCTGCCGAGGAAGAGCAGGACGTCGGCCTGCTCGTCGGGGGTGGCCGGGCGGCCGAGGGGGATTGGGAAGGTGTCCCAGAACGCCTTGCCGGTCATCGCCTCGAAGTCGGGTGTCATGGGTGTGGCGGTGGGGCCGGGCAGTGTGCAGTTGGCTCGGATGCCCTGCTCGCCGAGTGCGACGGCCGTGAACTGGGTCCAGATGACGACGGCCTCCTTGGATGCCGGGTAGGCGGCGGCGATCTCGTCCGGGTGTTGTTCGCACCATTCCCAGGCGTCGTCGAATCCCTTGGCGCGCACCAGGGGAAGCAGCTTTTCGAGGTTCGCGGCCCAGCGCGAGGCGGCCTGGGAGGCGACGGTGGTGACCGATCCGCCCGGAGGGATGAGGGGAACGACGGCCTCCGTGAGGTGTCGTACGCCCGCGAAGTTGATGAGCATGGTGTCCAGGGGCGAGGTGCGGTTGCCGGGAACGCCCACGCAGTTGAACAGGGCGGTGACCGGTCCGCCGATCTCGGCGACGGCGGCGCTGATCGCCTCCGCCGCCGATCTCGGCGACGGCGGCGCTGATCGCCTCCGGGTCCCTCAGATCGGTGCTGTGGAAGACAGTGCCCGTGGCGGCCGGCGGCTCCTTGAGGTCCAGCACATGGACCTCGGCGCCCAGTTGGCTGAGCTTTCGGACCAGCGAGGCCCCTATTCCGGCGCCCCCGCCGCCGCTGACGACGACTCGGCTTTTCGCGTAGGACTCGTAAGACTGGTGCGACATGACTTCTCCCCTCCGTACAGATGTGCGCGAGCGGGGTCAGAGACCTGCGACGATCTTCGTCTCCAGATGGGCCTCGAAGCCTTCGGGCCCGCTCTGGCGGCCGATGCCGCTGGCCTTGAAACCGCCGTAGGGAGCGTCGGCGCCGTGGGCCACTCCGCCGTTGATCGAGACCGTGCCGGTGCGGATGCGCCGGGCGACTGCCAGAGCCCGCTCTGAGGAGGCGGAACTGACGGCGCCGGACAGGCCGTACGGGCTGTCGTTGGCGATACGGACGGCGTGCTCCTCGTCGTCGTACGGCAGGACGGCGAGCACCGGACCGAAGATCTCCTCCTGCGCGATCCGCATCTCGGGAGTGACGTCCGCGAAGAGCGTCGGCTCGACGTAGTAGCCGCGCGGGAGATGCGCGGGGCGTCCGCCGCCGAGGACCAGTCGGGCGCCTTCCTCCTGGCCGATGCGGATGTACTGCTCGACCCTGTCCCGCTGCTGGGCGCTGATCTGCGGGCCCTGGATGGTCACCGGGTCGGTCGGGTCGCCGTAGGCGACGGCGCGGAAGGCCGCCTCGATGATGGCGAGGCCTTCCTCGTAGCGTGAGCGCGGCAGCAGTACGCGGGTCTGCAGCGCGCAGCCCTGTCCGCCGTGCAGGCAGGCCTGGAACGCCGAGGCGGCCAGGGCCCTTTCGAGGTCGGCGTCGTCGAGAACGATGTGCGCGGACTTGCCGCCGAGTTCCAGCAGCAGTCGCTTGGTCATCGGGGCGACGCGTTCCTGGATGTGGCGGCCGGTGGCGGTCGAGCCGGTGAACGAGATCATCTCGACCCGGGGGTCGTCCACGATGAGCTGGGCGCGTGCGTTGCCGGCGGTCGGCACGATGTTGACCACGCCTGCCGGGATGTCTGTCTCCTCGGCTATCAGGCGGCCGAGGTGGGTGGCGTTCCACGGCGTCAGGGCTGCGGGCTTCAGCACGACCGTGTTGCCGGTGGCCAGGGCCATGCCGAGCTTGTTGAGCGTGGTCTGGAGCGGGAAGTTCCAGGGCACGATGGCGCCCACGACACCGATCGGCTCCTTGTGGACCTTGCGCCAACTGAGCACCCCGAAGGCGTCGTTGTCCTCCAGGTCCCGTTCCCAGGGAAAGGTGTCGATGGCCTGGGCGGGCCAGAGCAGATCGTCGCCCAGCGGTGTCTCCAGCTGCATGTGGCGGGTCGTCGAGACCGGTGCGCCGACCTCGGCGACCAGGACCGATCGCATCAGTTCCTTGTTCTTCTCCAGGGCCTGCTGGAGTTGCAGGATGCACTGCTTGCGGAAGGCGTGGTCGGTGGACCAGTCGGTCTCGTCGAAGGCCCGGCGGGCCGCGCCGATCGCCCGGTCGATGTCGTCGGCGGTCGCGTCGAAGGTGAGGCCGAGGGACTCCTCGGTCGCCGGGTTGATGTTCGGGAAGACACGGATGTCGCTGCTCTCGACCAGGCGGCCGTTGATCAGCAGGCGCGGTTCGGCCAGTTCGTGCGTGGGCTGGAGGCCGGTGCCAGGGGTGCTCGTGGTCATGCTGCTGACTCCTCGCGGTGAGTCGTGTCCTACGGGGCCGGGGGTCACCAGGTGACGGGCAGGGCGTGGATGCCGTAGATCTCGACATCGGTCTTGAACGGGACCTCTTCCAGCGGAACCGCGAGCCTGAGTGTCGGTATGCGGCGGGCCAGCGTGCTGTAGACGATCTGGAGTTCCACACGGGCGAGCGGCTGGCCGAGACACTGGTGGATGCCGTAGCCGAAGGCCAGGTGGTCGCGGGCGCCGCGCCGGATGTCGAGGGTGTCCGGGTTGTCGTAGTGCTCCGGGTCGCGGTTGGCGGAGAAGGTCAGCGGCACCACGGCTTCGCCCTCCTTGATCTCCTGGCCGCCGATGACGGTGTCCTCCTTGGCGACCCGCCAGTTCGGCTCATTGAGGATGGTGAGGTAGCGCAGGAGTTCCTCGACGGCGAGCGGGGCGAGGGAGGGGTCCTCGTCGAGTGCCTTGTACTGTTCGGGGTGCTGGAGCAGGGCGAGGGTGCCGAGCGCGGTCATGTTGCCGGTGGTCTCGTGCCCGGCGACGAGCAGGATGAAGGCGATGCCCTGTACGGCGCGGCGGTCCAGCTTGCCGGTGCGCAGCTGGTCGTGGACGAGGCGGCTGATGATGTCGGCCTCGGGGTCGAGGTCGGGGTCGGCGTCGCGGGAGTCGACGAGTTCGTAGATGTAGTCGTTGAGTTCGCTGAGCTTGGTGGTGCGCTCCTCGTCGGAGACGTTCCGCCTGAAGAGGTACGTCGTGCGGTCCTGGAAGAAGTCGTGATCGCTCTGGGGGACGCCGAGCAGCCAGCAGATGACGGTGTTCGGCATCGGCTGGGCGATCGCTGTGAACAGGTCGGCGGGCCTGGGCCCGGCCAGCATGTCGTCGATCAGGTTGTCGACGACCTTCTGGATCCTCGGCCGCATCGCCTCCACGCGCTTGACCATGAAGTCTCGGGTGACAAGACGGCGCAGGTCGTCGTGGAGCGGTGGGTCCATGCGCAGGAAGGACGGAAGACCCGAGGTGGCCATGGCCGCGTTGACCTTGCCGCCGGGAGTCAGGGGGAAGTCGGGGCGGTCCTTGTCGGCGCTCAGTGCGTCGCTGAGCAGCGCCTCGCGGACATCGTCGTACTTGGTGACGAGCCAGGCGTCGTGGCCGTGCAGGCCCGCGGGGGCGACGGGACACTTCGTGCGCAGCGTGGCGTACTCCGGCGGCGGGTCGAAGGGCGCGGAGCGTGTCATGGGGAAGGTCAGCCGCTCCGCGCCGCCCGAAAGACGGCGGATGAGATCGCGCGTGTGGTCGTCGATACGGGTGTCGGGGCCGGCGGCCCGGTCCTGGCCGAGATCCGGCGTCCTCTTGGTGTCAGGCATGTCTCACAGCGCTCCGTTCACAGCAGGAACAGAAGTTGGTGAATGATGTTTACTGAGATAGTGAACACCGTAAACCATCTCGCTTGGGAGACGTGGCCCCAGGGGGCGGTTTTGGACACGGCGACCTCGCGCCCGGAGACTGGCAGGGTCGTGCGGACCGGAGGGGTGAGTCGTCGATGAGCGCTGCACCGCAGATCGCGAAGCGGGTGCCGAACCGCTGGGGAGAGGGGCAGCGGTTGCGCCAGGAGATCCTGGACGCGGCGAGGCGTCTGCTGGAGGAAGCGGGGAGGCCCGAGGACATCTCTCTGCGCGCCGTCGCCCGTGAGGCCGGGGTGACGGCTCCGGCGATCTACAAGCACTTCAGGGACAAGGACGAGCTGATGTGGACGCTGCTCGACGACGTCTACGCCACGATGGCCGAAAGGCTGCGCGCCGCACACGGGTCAGCGCCTGCCGAGGATCCCTGGGCCGGACTGCGTGCCGTCGTCCACGCGTACTGCGGCTTCGCGGTCGATGAACCCCGCCGTTACGAACTGCTGTTCCTCACCGGCCCGTCGCTTCCCCCGCCGCCGGAGTCCCTCGGCCACCCCATGGGACGCCTGCTGGATGCCTGGTGCGAGGCCACGGAGCCGTATCTGAGCGAGGCCGGAGAAGGCGTGGGCGATCACCTCGACGCCCGGCTGGCGGCCAAACTGCTGTGGAGCGGGCTGCACGGTCTGTTCGGCCTGTGGCGGAACGTCTCCGAAGTCAGCGACGCGTCCCAACTCGACGAACTGCGCGATGCCCTGCTGTTCTCGTTGTTCGGACGTATCTGACAGTGCGCGACGGGGCGGAAGGTGGCGACGGACTCGACGTAAGGGCGCCGACTTCCATTGTTCGGGCAAGGTGCGGCTTCGGCGGGAAACGGATCAAGCGGCCACGACGATTCCAGCATGCTCACGATGATGTCGTTCGGTGATGGATGGGTCCTGCGCTCCGGGTCAGGGGTGTGCCCGAGCTCTGATGCGTGTGGGCGACGATCTCCGCCGCGAGTTGGATGGCTGTTTCTTCGGGGACGCGGGCCGAGGCCGATCAGGGAGGCAGGCGACGGCGTGCCATGAAGTGGTGGAGCCGGGCCCGGAACGCGCGAGTGTCTGCCCGGGGCGTGCATCCGCTGACGGTGCATGCTCCTTGGACAAAAGGCCGGCGCCAGTTACCCCCTCATCTGACACCTCCTTGGCTCTACGCCTGCGACGGAACAGACGAACCGAACCTCCGTTACGCGCAGACCGAGACGAATGCCAACCGACCCTGTACAGAAAACCGGAGGTCGATCCCGACGGACGGCGCGTCAACTCCTGCCTCATGCTGGCCGTTCGCCTCGACAGTGCCGAGATCACCACCATCGAAGGTCTCGGCGAAGAGGATCAACTCCATCCGCTCCAACAGGCGTTCATCGACCAAGGCGCCTTCCAGTGCGGCTACCGCACCCCCGGCCAGATCATGTCCGGCGTCGGCTGCATCGAAGAAGGTCACACCAAGTCCAAGGGCGAGATCCGCGAGTGGATGAGCGGCAACATCTGCTGCTGCGGCTGCTACGTGAACATCGTGCGCGCGGTCGGGCAGACCGCCGGCAAACCGACCGCCATCGTGCTCATGTCGATCACGAACCGGTAGCGGACATCACCGGCCGCCAGCCGATCAAAAGCGGCGTCGATCTGGTCGGCACGGATGACCTCGACCTCGGCGGCGATCTTGTGCTCGGCGCAGAAGTCGAGCATCTCCTGTGTCTCCCGGATGCCACCCACCAGCGTGCCCGCCATTGAGCGCCGGTTGTACAGCAGGGAGAAGACATCCACACTGATCGGCTTCTTCGGCACACCGAGGTTGACGAACGTGCCGTCCAGCGCGAGCAGTTGAAGAAATGCCTCGTAGTCGAGGTTGGCCGGCGCGGTCGAGACGATGAGGTCGAAGGTTCCCGCAAGTTCGGTGAACGTCGCGGGGTCGGTGGTGATCCGGTACTCGGTGGCACCGCGCCGCAGGGCGTCGTCACGCCTGTCCAGGGTCAGGTCGAGAACGGTCGGGGGCGTACCCAGCGCCACCGCGATGGGCACTCCTACGTGCCCGAGGCCCCCGAAGCCGACGATCGCGACGCGCTTGTCCGGCCCTGCCTTCCAGTGCCGTAGCGGCGAGTACATCGTGATCCCGGCACAGAGCAGAGGAGCAGCGGTGTGCAGGGGAATGGAGTCGGGGATGCGGACCACGTAGGCCTCGTCGACCACGATCTTCTCGCTGTACCCGCCCAGAGTGGGTTGCCCGTCGCGGCCGGTGTCGTTGTAGGTCCTCACATGTCCGACGCGGCAGTACGGCTCCAGGCCGGCCCGGCAGTAGTCGCACTCCCGGCAGGAGTCGACCATGCAGCCGACTCCCACCCGGTCGCCGACCGAGAACCTGGTCACCTCACGCCCTGCGGCCGATACCACGCCTGCGATCTCGTGTCCGGGCACCAACGGATACGTGGTCGTCCCGAACTCGCCGCGTGCGCGACTGACATCGGTGTGGCAGACCCCGCAGTAGGCGATGTCGATGAGCACATCCGTCGGGCCAACGTCGCGTCGGTCGATCGTGGTGGCCTTGAACGGCTCCCCGGGTCCGGCTGTGGAGCGTGCGTTGACGGTGATCATGACTCTCCTCGTCCCTGTCCTCGTCAGCCGATGGCCTTGTACTCGAGGAACTCCTCGATGCCGTAATGCCCGAACTCCCGCCCGATGCCGGACAATCTGAATCCCCCGTGCGGGGCACGCTGGTTGACCGGTGATCCGTTGATGCGGATGCGGCCGGCTCGCAGGTTGCGCGCCAGGGCCCTGGCACGATCCGGGTCACCGGCCCAGATCGCCCCGGCGAGTCCGTACTGCGTGTCGTTGGCGATCTCGAAGGCCTCCTCCTCGCTGTCGAAGGGAATAATCACGACGACGGGCCCGAAGATCTCCTCCCTGGCGATCCGCGAGTACGGAACCGGTGAGGGAGACCATGTCGACCAGCGAGTGGGTCACCAGGGCCTCCCCGACACCCGGACCGGTACCGGAGACGAGGTTAAAGACGCCGTCGGGCAGGCCGGCTTCGGCGAAGATCTCGGCGAAGATGAACGAGCTGAGCTGAGCGACCTCCGTGCCCTTGAGCACGACCGTGCATCCGGCCGCGATCGCCGCACCGGCCCTTCATGCAGACCATGCGCATCGGCCCGTTCCACGGGGTGATCGCACCGACCACGCCCGCCGCCTCACGGGCGACGACGGTGGGACCCACCTGCTCCTCCCAGGTGATGCCGGGCAGGCTCTCGGCGATACTCCTCAGGTCCTCGATCGCCGCGGTTCCCTGCGACTCCTGCGCGATCTTCGCAGGCTGACCTATCTCACTGACCACAGCTCGCGTGATGTCCTCGCTGCGAGCCTCGGTCAGCTGAGCCAGCTTGTGGAGCATCTCGACCCGCTCGTCGACCGAGGTCCTTGACCACGCGGGAAAGGCGTCCGCTGAGGCCCGTACGGCCAAGTCCACGTCCTCGGCCGAGCCAGCCGGGATCGTGGCCACGGTCTCCTCGGTGACCGGGCTGGTCACCGAGATGACACCGGCACCCGAGGAGGGGATCCACTTGCCGTTGATGAAGATCTGGTCGCGTTCGATCACCGGGCACACTCCTGGCTTCTTTTCGACTGCATCGGAGCAACCCGGTCTTGGCGGGCACAGGATCCGCAGGCTGCACACGTGGAACTACGAGCCGTCGGCCAGCAGGCTTCCGGCTTCGCCGGACGCCAGGAAGGCAGCTCTCGTCCGGCGGTCGGTGAGGTCGGATGCCCTCCCTGACGCACACCATTTCGCATATCCGAACTCAGTATCGCAATTTCGACTGATTGCAAGCTACGCTCGGCCGCTGGCAGTGTCAACGGTTCAAGGGAGGGCCCGTGACGGAGACAGACCACGCCCGACGCGAGCAGGTCATGTTCGAAGGCGCACACAGCCTCGGACTTGCTGCCGACCGCTGGGAGCCCGACGAGCCGCAGGGCACGGTATTGATGCTGCACGGTGGGGGTCAGACACGGCACTCGTGGGCGCGAACGGCCAGTCGTCTGGCCGCACTGGGCTGGAGAGCCATCGCATTGGACGCCCGGGGGCACGGCGACAGTGCGTGGTCTCCGACAGGTGTGTACAGCCTGGACGACATGGTCGGAGACCTCCTGCGGGTGATGGACACGCTCGACGAACCGCCCATCGTGATCGGCGCGTCGATGGGTGGACGAACCGCCCTGGTCGCTGCGGGCGAGTACCCCGGCAGCGTCGCGGGGCTCGCGCTCGTGGACATCGCACCTCGTTTGGACCCGGCCGGGCAGGCCCGGGTTCGCGCCTTCATGCGAGGCGCCCCGGACGGCTTCCCCTCGCTGGAGAAGGTCGCGGAGGCGGTCCGCTCCTACATTCCGCGCCGTCGGCCGGCGGCCGGCCTGGACGGCCTGAAGAAGAATGTCCGGTTGGGCGAGGACGGCCGTTGGTACTGGCACTGGGATCCGGATTTCCTCAGCTTCACGGCCGACCCGGCCAACACCTCCGCAGAGAGGATGATCCGAGCCGCCCGGCACATCACGGCACCCACGCTCCTGGTTCGTGGCCGTCGATCAGACATGGTGACAGCAGAGGCCGCCGCCGAGCTGCTCGGTCTCATGCCCACCGCGCGCCTGGTCGAGGTCGCCGCAGGCCACATGATCGCGGGCCACGACAACGACATCTTCACCCGCGAGGTCCACAGCCTCCTGAACCTCGCGGTCGACCGGCGGTCAGATCGGTTCCCTCGCTGAAACGGTCTGCCGCGACCAGGAGTCGACGTGCTTGAGGAGCGCCTTGCGCAGCCTGGTCTCACGGGGCCCCATCTCGGCGGCCTGGCCGATGAGGATAGCTGCGGCGACGCTGTTCCCTGCCTGGTTGCGCACGACGGCCGCGAGCGCGAGCTGAGCCCCGTGATGACGGAGGTTCGTCGCGACGCGGCTCTTGTTGATGTCGGCGAACTCGGCGAGGAACTCGGAGACAAGTTCGGGGTTCTCCGACTGCTGCCGACGCAGATAGGCCTCCCGGTCGACATCCGGGCGCGCCACCAACAGGGCCTTGCCGCCCGCCGTCGTCAGGAGCGTGCGCCGGATGTTGCTGCGTGCCGCGAATCCGGTGAGGGCGTCCGTACCCGACTCCCCGATGTAGATCAGGTGATCGCCGGCCTCGACTCCGAGGAAGACGGTCAGGCCGGTCGCCCTGTGGAGCGCGTCGAGGTCGGTCTGCGTCACCTGTCCGGCGCGGATGTGGCCGCTGGCCAGGGTGAGTCCGTACACCGCGGGGCCGAGATAGAAGCGGCGGTTGTCCTCGTACAGCCAGCCCTTGGCCTGAAGGCCCCGGATGAAGCCATGCACCGAACTCTTCGGGGCGCCCAACGCCCGGGCGATCTCGGCGAAGCCGATGCCCGGGTTGTAGACAACCTCCTCGAGGATCCGGGTCACGCGGTCGACGGTCCGATGGTTCTTCGGGCCGCTGTCGTCGGAAACTGAAGACGTGTCCGTCACAGCGCCCAATGTAGCGGAGCCCGATCAGGAATTCATACCTGCGAACTCGTGAAGCGGGGTGGCCGTTTCTCGGCGGAGAGCGCGGTCCCCTCGGCGAAGTCCGCCGCGAGCGTCGCATCGCGGACCGGATCGTGGGCAACGACAACTGCGGGGGCCGCGATCTCCGCGAGGAAGGTGATCGCCGGGCCGCGCGAATCATCCGCAATCCAATCGCAGAGGTCGGGGAAGCCATCGCCCAGCACCCCAAGGCCGAAATGGCCTCGTCGGCCGGGACGATCCCAGTGTCTTCGAAGACCATGGCGCACCCCGCCGCCGCGACGCTACTACCTAGACGCCGCATGGTCGGCAGGGCCTGGCGCACCGACGGAGCACCTCGGTACGCCGGCCGTGCGAGGACCGCGACCACTCGTCCAAAGCCGTGGCGGCGGCGTCGACTACGCGGTTGACGTCCTCGGCCTTGCCCCCGAGGGGCGGTGGCGAAGACCTCCGCCGTCACCGGAATCTCGACCTCGATGCCCCCGTCCCGGCGGACGGCACCCACTCGCCGCCGATCAGCACCTCACGCGACGGTCGATCACATCAACTTCCCGGCTTCATGAGACCAGGAACAGCCGCCAGGGATGTTCCTGGGCCACCGGTGTGACGCTCATGCAAAAAGACCCCTGCGCACGAGCGTTGACACGCCTGGTGCGGGACCTTACCGTCGATCGCACATGCGGTCTTGAGTTCTCATATACGAACACCTTCATTCTCGAAGCACAGCCGTGTCAAGAGCCGGCCGCCGAGATCTCGTTCATCGACCCAAAGGGACAGGTTCATGAAGGTTGGCTTTATCGGGCTCGGTGCCATGGGCACCGGGATGGCGCTCAATCGACGCAAGGCTGGATGCGACCCCGTCGTCCACGACCTGCGCAGGGATGGAGTTAAGCCGCTGGAGCAGCCCAGCATCGGCATGCTCACCGTGCTCAACCGCCCTGCCCAGCTCAGTCACCACATCGAGGGCGCACTCAACAACGGCTGTACCGTCGACGACCTGAAGGAAGTCCTCCTCCAGACTGACGTCCACTGCGGACTGCCCGCCGCCGGTGAGACCTTCCGTGTCGCAGAAGAGGTCCTGCGCACCCGCGGACTCCTCGACTGACGCTCGCTCCTCAGAGCCTGCGCGGCGCAACCCCGCACCCTGTCGACTGACCGGTTCTGCCCGGTTGTCGGCCCTTCAGACGCCTCGACGAAGCCGCGACGACCACAGGGAGATGCAATGACGCACTCACCAGAAAAGACGATTCCTCCCGCCGCAGCACCCGGTTCACCGACCGAAGAAGCACCTCCGCCAGGAATGAGGCGAGTCGCGACCGCCAGCTTCATCGGCACCGTGATCGAGTTCTACGACTTCGGCATCTACGGCACAGCGGCCGCCTTGGTATTCCCCCAGATATTCTTCCCGGCTCTGGGCCAAGCCGAAGGCACCATCGCCTCGTTCGCGGCCCTCGGTGTCGCCTTCGTGGCCCGGCCGTTCGGCAGCATCCTGTTCGGCCACTACGGCGACCGCCTAGGACGCAAGAAATCCCTGATCGCCACCATGCTGCTCATGGGCCTGGCCACCATCCTCGTCGGCTGCATGCCGACCGCCAACCAGATCGGCGTGGCCGCACCCATCCTGATCGTGGTGCTGCGCGTCCTCCAGGGGCTGGCAGCGGGCGGCGAGTTCGCCGGCGCCGTCCTCTTCTCCTCCGAGCACGCCCCGCAGGGCAAACGCGGCTTCTGGTCGTCGTTCCCCAACCTGGGCGGAGGCGCGGCGATCATTCTCGCCAACGCCACCTTCTTCCTGACCGCGGTGTTCATGAGCGAGTCAACGTTCGTAAGCTGGGGCTGGCGTATCCCGTTCCTCTCCAGCTTCCTGCTCGTCCTCTTCGGACTCTGGGTACGGCTGCGGATGGACGAGACCCCGGTGTTCAAGAAGCAGGCCGCACAGGCCGGTACGTCCCGGATGCCGTTCGTCGAGGCGTTCACCCACCAGCCCAAGCAGGTGCTGCTCGCCGCGGGCACGGTGATGGTCGCATTCGCGCTGACCTACATCGGCGGAACCTACCTGGTCAGCTACGGCACGGCAGTACTCGAACTGCCACGCAGCTTCGTCCTGGGGATGGCAATGGTGGGTGGCCTGTCGATCTCTGCCGGTGTGGTACTCGGCGCGGTCCTCTCCGACCGCATCGGACGGCGCTGGGTCATAGCGGGCGCGGCCTCCGTGGCCGTCGTATGGGCACTGGCCCTGTTCCCCATCCTCGACATCGGCTCCCGCACGGTCTTCGCGATCGGGCTCCCGGTGACAATGTTCATCTCCGGGGTCGCCACCGGACCACAAGGAGCGTTCCTCTCCGAGCTCTTCCACACCCGCTACCGCTACACCGCGGCCGGTCTCAGTTACAGCCTGGCCGGCATGCTCGGCGGCGGTGTGCCACCGCTGATCGCCGCCTCCGTGATCGACTCCTTCGGAGGCTTCGTCTTCGGCTGCATCCTGGCCGGCGTCTGCCTCGTCAGCCTGGTCTGCGTGCTCACCGTCGGCGAGACACAACAGCTCGAACTCGATCGGGACACCGCGGAAGCCACGGTCTGACCCCGTCCGAGGCAGGGACGGCAGGCCAGTATCGGCCCCGAGACAGCTGTGCCACCCACGTCCGCGATCCGGGCGTGGGTGGCACAGGCTCCATCGTTACAGCGGCACCGCGCCCGCTGACCCCAGCGGAACCTACCTCACATCTCACCAGAAACCAGGAGGTGACCTGCGATGTCCGCAGCACCGATCTCGGCGCATCCTCCCTTCGTGCTCCTTCACGGCGGCCGACACGGCGGCTGGTGCTGGAAGCGTGTGGCCTCTGCGCTCAGGCAAGCCGGACACGTGGTGTACACGCCCACGCTGACGGGACTCGGCGAGCGATCACATCTGCTGAATCCAGAAATCGGCCTGGACGTTCATGTTCAGGACCTCGTGGCCACCTTCGAGTTCGAGGACATCGAGGACGCCGTTCTCGTTGCCCACAGCTACGGTGGCATGGTCGCGTGCGGCGCGATGGAACGAATAGCCGACCGCGTCAGGAGGCTCGTCTTTCTCGACGCGCACTTCCCCCGGACCGGGGAGTCACACTCCGACCTGGTCGGTCCCAGTCGTGCCGCAGAACACGTCGCGATGGCGGAGCGCGGCGGCGAGGGCTGGTACATCCCGCCCTCCGACGCCTCCTGGTACGGCGTCACCGACCCGGACGACGCAGCCTGGGTCAACAGCCGCACCACGGCACAGCCGTTGAAGACGTACCAGGACCCAGTAGGCAGTACGGACCGCGCCTGGAGCCACCCCGGCATGTTCATCGAATGCGTGCCGTCGTCCCAACAGCCGCACATCCTCGAAAGGGCACGCAAGCGACATGCCGAGGACCCCGCGTTCCCTTATCGCACCCTTCACGCGACGCACGATGCCATGGTCACGGCACCCGAAGCGGTGACCGAACTGCTCCTTGAGGCGACGAACCAGTGATGAACCAGCGAGTGGATCACCGACGTCCCACCTGCTCGGACACCACGGAGCATGTCTACGGACCAGCCGCTGACGCGGTCACCAGGGGGCGTACGCCTGGCGTACTCCCCGGTGCGGGAACACGAAGCCCAGCAAGTCAACCGCCGAACCGGAACGGGAAATACTCTGGCCCGTCCGGCGCCGTGGCCAGCAGGCCGACGGGATGCCGTCAGCCTGCTGCCCTTATGCGGCTTTGCCGGGGGAGTACGTGTAGAAGCCGATACCGGTCTTGCGACCGAGGTGCCCCGCCTGGACCATCCGCTGCAGCAGGGCCGGCGGCGCGAGGTGAGGTTCGCGGAACTCCGCGTAGAGGGATTCGGCCACGGCCAGGATGGTGTCGAGACCGATGTGATCCGCCAGCCGCAGCGGACCCATGGGGTGTGCGCAGCCGCGGACCATACCCTCGTCGATGTCGTGTGCAGCCGCGAAGTCGGACTCGAACATACGAACCGCCGCAACGATGTAGGGAATGAGAAGGGAGTTGACAACGAACCCGGCCCGGTCCTGGGAGACGATCACATGCCGGCCCAGGGTCTCGGCGGCGAAGGCGCGAATCCGCTCCCAGGCCGCGTCGGCGGTCGCCAGCGACGGAATCAGCTCGACCAGGTCGAGGACCGGCACAGGGTTGAAGAAGTGCAGGCCCACCACCTGGCCGGGGCGGCTCGTGGCGGCTGCGAGCTTCATGATGGGGATGGACGAGGTGTTCGACGCGAGCAGCGCGTCGGCACGGATCATGGCCTGGTCGAGGGCGACGAAGACTCGCAGCTTCAGCTCCTCGTCCTCGGGCACCGCCTCGATGGCCAGGTCACGGTCGGCGAAGTCCGCGAGGTCGGTGGTGAACGCCACCTGCTTCAGGGTCGCATCGCGGTCGTCCGCGGTGAACTTGCCCCGCTCCACCGCGCGGGCCAGGGAGCTCTCGATCCTGCCGCGCCCGGCCTCGACGGCCCCGGCGTCGACTTCGTAGACGAGGGTGTCGAGGCCCCTCCGGGCGCAGAGCTCGGCGATTCCCGAGCCCATGAGTCCGCAGCCCACTACGCCCACGGTGCGCACGTCATTCATACTCGTGTTCCTTGTCATCGTGGGGCTCCTCATACACCGGGCAGGTTGCGTGCCATGACGATGCGCTGGACCTGGTTAGTGCCCTCATAGATCTGGGTGATCTTGGCGTCGCGCATCATGCGCTCGACCGGGTAGTCACGGGTGTACCCGTAGCCGCCGAGGAGCTGGACGGCGTCCGTGGTGACCTCCATGGCGACGTCGGAGGCGAAGCACTTGGCCGCCGCCCCCTGGAAGGTGAGGCCGCCTTCCGTGCCTCCGGCGGAGACGCGCTGGGACGTGGCCGCGGCCGAGTACGTCAGCTGACGGGCGGCCTCGATCTTCATCGCCATGTCGGCGAGCATGAACTGGATGCCCTGGAAGTCGCCGATCGGCTTGCCGAACTGCTTGCGCTCCCGGACGTACCCCTTGGCGTAGTCGAGGGCGCCCTGCGCGATGCCGAGCGCCTGCGCGGCGATCGTGATGCGGGTGTGGTCCAGGGTCTTCATCGCCGTGGCGAAGCCCGTGCCCTCCTCGCCGATCATGCGGTCGGCCGGGATGCGAACGTTGTCGAGGTAGACCTCACAGGTCGGGCTGCCCTTGATGCCGAGCTTGCGCTCCGGGGCGCCGAAGGAGACACCCTCGTCCGACTTCTCGACGACGAACGCCGAGATCCCCTTCGAGCGCTTCGTCGGGTCGGTCACGACCATCACCGTGTAGTACTCCGACTCGCCCGCGTTGGTGATCCAGCGCTTCACACCGTTCAGGACGAAGAAGTCGCCGTCCCGGACCGCCTGCGTCTTCATGCCGGCCGCGTCCGAGCCGGCGTCCGGCTCGGAGAGACAGTAGGAGAACATCCCGTCGCCCTTGGCCAGCGGCGTCAAGTACTTCTTCTTAAGGTCCTCGGAGCCCGCGAGGATGACAGGCAGCGAGCCGAGCTTGTTCACCGCGGGGATCAGGGACGAGGACGCGCAGACCCGCGCCACCTCCTCGATCACGATGACCGTCGCCAGGGCGTCCGCGCCCGCGCCGCCGTACGACTCCGGCACGTGCACCGAGTGCAGGTCGGCGGCGACCAGGGCGTCCAGGGCCTCCCGCGGAAAGCGCGCCTCCTCGTCAACCGCAGCGGCGTGCGGCGCGATCTTCGCCTCGGCCAGAGCGCGGATCGCGTCCCGGAGCATGCCGTGCTCCTCGGCCGGGCGGTACAGGTCGAAATCATTCACGGACATCTCACCCCAACATCTATGGCACTCAGTACCCGCCGAACCTCAACGCCGACGAGCGTCACGCAGCGGCACAGCCCCCTCAGGAGTGGGAGTCGGCACTGGTCGCGAACTGGTCGGCGAAGGTCACGACGTCGTCGAGGTCCTCCAAGGCAACCGCGGTCTTGATCCAGGCGTCGGTGTCGACACCGCTCAACGCGTCGCGCCACTTCGCAGACAGCTCCGACCAGGTCGGGGCCCCGCGAAGGCTGTGGCCACGAGGGTGGTCCACGCGCCGGGTCACGGTCCTTCCGTCCGTCAGGTCGATGGCAACGACCGCGCCTCGTCCGTTCGGCTGGTCGCGATCGAGGTCGGGGTCCACACGAAGGGTGATCCGCTGGCGTAGCGCCAGGAACACGGGGTCCGACTCGATCTCCGGGAAAGCGGATCCGGCCAGACTGATCCCGCCACGGGTCAGGGCCACGCCCAGCATGTCCTGCAGGCAGATGTTGTGCATGGTCCGCCCGTCCACCACGCGCATCGCGTTGCCCGGCATGCCGACGCGTATCGAGCCGATCATCTCGGGGGTGATCTCGTGCTCCGCCACCAGAAGCATCGCGGCCTCGACGGCGGCATGGATCGGGTAACCGGCGCGCAGGAACTTGAAGTTGGCGCCGGTCACCGCGAAGTCGGTTCCGAGGCCGCGAAGAACGCGCTCGCGCCCGTCCTCCACGCCCCAGGCGTCGAGCAGCCCGTGGCGCTCGCCGATGACGTCGGCGACTCCTTCCATGCCGGCCTCGGCCATCAGCGCGGCACCCACCCCGGCGGAGGCGTACTGGCCGTTGCAGAATGCCTTGCTGACGTGGTTGTCCTCGCGGAACAGCGCGCACAGCCCGTTGGCCCGGAACGTGGCCAGGGCCATCGCGTTCGCCGTCTGACGGGGATCCAGCCCAAGCAGCCGACTGCAGGCCACGGCGGCGCCGACGGCGTGCAGGAAGTCCGAGTGCAGGTGGAACTCGTCCTTCAGCCGGAAGAGGCCGCCGCACGCGTCGATCAACCGGGTGCCGACGTCGTAACCCAGCACCACAGCGTTGACCAGGTCACCCCCCGAGCAGTGCCGTAGCTGGGCGACGGCAGTCGCGGCGTGGACAAGCGTCGCACCCGGGTGACCGCCGACGACGTGTGCGCCGTCGATCTCGTCGGCGTGCCCCGCCGTTCCGTTCGCCAACGCGGCGAGCTCGGCCGACGAGCGGTGTGCGGTTCCCAGCACCTGAGCATCGTCGGAGGCGGTCTGGCCGGCCACGTAACGGGCTGCCAGCCGGCCGGCAGGGCAGCCCGCGCCGAAGTACGAGCTCGCGAGTTCGTCGAGGATGACGAGTTTCGTTCGCTCCCGAATGTGGCTGGGGATCGCGTCGACACTGGTGAACGCGGCATACTCCGCGAGCGTGCCGGTCAGCTGCGGTTTCTCCGTCGCCTGCATCTAGGTCCTTTCCTCTCCAGTCCGGCCCGGCCGCCGACGCAGTGCGGGCGATGTCGATCAGGACGTCACCGGAACCGAGGTCCCGGCGGCCGAGCGTGGTGGGTCTGAACTACTCGCCCGGTCCGGCGACCGAACGGGCGTCGACAGTCGTCGTGCCGCTCCCCGTCCGTCAGCCGATGGACTTGTACTCAAGGAATTCCTCGATGCCGTACCGACCGAACTCGCGGCCGATCCCGGAGAGTTTGAACCCGCCGTGGGGCGCCCGCTGGTTCACCGCCGAGCCGTTGATCCGGATCCGGCCGGTGCGCAGCTTGCGGGCGAGCGCTCGGGCGCGTTCGTCGTCGCCGGCCCATATCGCCCCGGCCAGGCCGTACTGGGTATCGTTGGCGATCCGGAAAGCGTCCTCTTCGTCGTCGAACGGGATGATCACGACGACGGGTCCGAAGATCTCTTCCCGGGCGATGCGCGAGGTGTTGTCACCGGAGAAGACGGTGGGCCGGACGAAGAAGCCCCGGTCGAGTCCCTTGGGGGCGTCCGGGCCGCCGGTGAGCAGCCGCACGCCCTCGTCGAGGCCGGAACGGATGTAGTCACGGATACGCTGCCGCTGGTGGACGTTGGCGACCGGACCGAGCGTGGTGGCCGGGTCGTACGGGTCCCCGAGCACGTAGCTCTCCGCCTTGCGGATAGCGATCTCCTCCGCCTCGGCGAGGCGGGACCGCGGGACGAGGACGCGGGACAGTCCGCCGCACACCTGGCCGGAGTTACGGAAGGCGTCCTCGATACCGACCTCGATCGCCCGGACGAGGTCGGCGTCCTCCAGGATGACGTTCGCCGACTTGCCGCCTAGTTCGAGCGCGACCTTCTTGACGGACTGCGAGGCCAGCTCCATCACCCGACGGCCGGCGCGGACGGACCCGGTGAGCGAGACCATGTCGACCAGCGGGTGGGTGACGATGGCCTCGCCGACCTCGGGGCCAGTACCGGAAACAAGGTTGAACACCCCGTCGGGCAGGCCGGCCTCGGCGACCATCTCGGCGAAGATGAACGAGCTCAGCGGCGCGACCTCGGTGCCCTTGAGCACGACGGTACAGCCAGCGGCCATGGCCGCCCCGGCCTTCATGCAGATCATGCGCATGGGCCCGTTCCAGGGCGTGATCGCGCCGACCACGCCTGCGGCCTCTCGTGCGACGACGGTGTGGCCGACCTGCTCCTCCCAGGTGATCTCGGGCAGGCTGTCGGCGATGCTGAGCAGATCCTCCACGGCGGAGGAGCCCTGGGACTGGGTGGCGACCGTGTAGGGCTGGCCGATCTCGCTGACGACGGCCCGGGTGATCTCGTCGGCGCGCTCCTCCGTGAGGTCGGCCAGCTTGCGCAGGAAGGCCGCCCGCTCGTCGACCGACGTCCGCGACCACGCCGGGAACGCCTCGGCAGCGGCGCGGGCCGCGAGGTCGACATCAGCGGCGGTCCCTGCCGGGATCGTCGCGACCGGCTCCTCCGTGACCGGGTTGATCACCTCGATCACATCGGTGCCGGCGGAGGGCACCCATTTTCCGTTGATGAAGATCTGGTCGCGTTCACTCACCGAACACACTCCTCGAACATCGTCACTGATGGTCACGCCACACAAGAGCATGGGTTCGCATATAAGAACTATCGATCAGAATTACGACTAGCACGCTATGGCCCTTGCCTGACGGTGTCAACGCCGCTCCCCAGGTGAAGCAGTGAGCCAGGCTCGATCCGTTCACGGTGCCGGCCTGGCGACACCGCGCCCTCGCAGGCAGGCGAACGACCGAGCCCTCAGCCCAGTGCCTGTCACCATTTCGGGGACGGCCTCAGCCGATTCGCGACCCGCCATGCGTCACTACGACCCCCCGAAGTGAGGGGGGCGCTTCTCGATCGACGCCGCGATGCCCTCGGCGAAATCAGCGGTTCCCAGGAGGGCGGCCTGCGCGGCCGCCTCGCGGTCGAGAGCGGCGGAGACCTCCGAGACCAGTGAGCGGCGCAGCGTGGCCCTGATGGACGGCACCGAAAGCGGGGCCGACTCCGCGATGCGGGTCGCGAACTCGACCGCGGCTTCGCGTGGGTCATCCGCCACCGCGTCGCACAGGCCCATCTCGACCGCTTCCTGCCCATCGACCGAGCGGCCCGTGTAGAGCAGTTCCTGGGCGCGCTGCGGGCCGACGGCCCTCGGCAGAGTGGCCGACAGCGCGAAGCCCTGATGGAAGCCGAGGCGTGCGAAGTTCGCCGTGAACCGGGCTCCGGGAGCGGCGATCCGGAAGTCCGCCGACATCGCCAGTCCGAGGCCGCCTCCAACCGCGCCGCCCTGCACCGCGGCAACGACCGGTTTGCGGCCGGAGAACAGCCGGAAAGCCTGCCGGTAGATGCGGCGGATACCCTCTTCGCCCACTCCCCGCAGGTCGGCGCCGGCGCAGAAGTGCTTCCCCTGCGCGCACAGCACCACGCTGGTGACGTCCTTCTCGTCGTCGAGCGCGAGAAGGGCGTCGGCCAGCTCGGTCAGTAGCGCTTCGTCGAAGAAGTTGTTCGGAGGACGTCTCATCTCCAGAAGCACGACCCGGCTGGCGACCGACTCGCGGACGATGTCACTCATGCGGCGTCTCCCCTCGTGGCGGCGAGTTCGGCGCAGGCCTCCGCTGCGAGCCCCTTCTTGTCGATCTTGCCGGAATGCGTCGTGGGGAGGGGCACCTGTTCGATCCGCCACCGGGTCGGCACCGCGAACGAGGCCAGCCGGGAACGCAGCTCGCGGTCGAGGTCGTCGGCCGTGCGGCCGTTCTCAACGACGACCACGGCCATGACCTCCTCCCCCAGGTCGGGGTGCGGTACGCCGAACACGGCGGACTCGACCACGCCTCCGACACCCGCCAGGGCTTCCTCCACAGCGGCCGGGGCGATGTTCTCGCCGCCGCGGATGATCATGTCCTTCGCCCGGCCGGTGATCCAGAGGTAGCCCTCCTCGTCGAGGTGCCCGAGGTCGCCGGTGTGCAGCCAGCCCTCGTCGTCGATGGGTGAGTCGTCGTCGCCGAAGTATCCGATCATCTGCGTGGGGCACCGGATGAGGATCTCGCCGTCCTGGTGCTCGGTCGGGTCGAGGATCTTCAGCTCGACGCACGGCAGCGGGCGCCCGCTGCTGCCCGGCCGCGCGGTGGTGTCCTTGCCGGACGCCGCAGTGGCCTGGCCGCCGTTCTCGGTCAGCCCGTACCCGGTCGCCACCCGTGGCTCGATCCCGGGCAGCCCGGCGCGCAGTTGAGCGAGGAACTCCGAGTGCACCGGAGCGCCGCCGACGGTGATGGAGCGGACCGATGTCAGGTCCCGGCGGCGCACCTCGGGGTGCTCAAGCACCCGCGAGACCATGGTCGGCACGGCGCTCCACCGGACGATGCGCCACTGCTCGATCAGCCGCAGCACTTCGGCCGGATCGAACTTGCCCGCCGACATGACCAGCGTGTCTCCGACCGTGATCGCCCGGATGAGGGTCTGGATCCCGCCGATGTGGAACATCGGCCCCGTGTGCAGGCCGGCGTCCCCGGTGGACTCGTCCACCTGCTGGGGCAGCCGCCGGGTGATGTGCAGCAGCATGTGCAGCCCGGCGAGCAGGGACCTGTGCGAGAGCACGACCGCCTTGGGCTTGCCGGAGGTTCCCGAGGTGAAGACGAACGCGGCGGGATCGTCCTCGCGGTGCGGGCCCGCGAGCGGGGCAGGCTTCGTGCCACCGGCGTCGGGGACCTCGCACGCCCAGGGACCGACAGGGATGTCGTCGGGCAGTGACCGCGCCCCGCGCGAGTCGGCGAGCACGAGGCTCGGCTTCAGGAGAGCGATGCTGCCGGCGAGCTCGGTGCGCCCCCACCATGCGTTGCCGAGGACCGGAACCGCCCTCGCGGTCACGCACGCCCAGAAGTTGATGATCCATTCCGGGCTGTTGAAGCCCAGCAGCAGGACCCGGTCACCCGGGCGCAGGCCACCCGCGCACAGCTGGGCGGCCTTCGCCTCGGCCGCGCGGCGCAGGCCGGCGAAGGTCACCACGATGTCGCCCTGCACGATGTGGGGCCGGTCGCCCCAGCGGTCGGCGAACGCGAGCAGGCCGGCGATGTCGCGGGGCCGCTCGGTGTAGGTGCGGAAAGGGATGCCGCGGACCTCCTCGGCGCCGATCTCTTTCCCCCACGCCACGAGTGTGGGCACCACCTGCTGTTCGCCCATCACGACGTCTCCTCGGTGCGGCGCGGGAGGGCGACGGTCGCGGTGCCCGGCATGCAGTTCTGCTCCCGCTGGTTGTAGGCCCAGGTCTCCAGGCGCACCACGGCGTCGCCGTCGGCGTCGATCTCCTTGGCAACGACCTTGCCGCCCAGACGCACGACATCGGAGAGGTAGACATGCGCCCGGTACTGTCCGTGGATCGCCTTGACCGAGCCTGCGTCGCCGATCCAGTGCGTCAGCGAGTGCAGTTGCCAGCAGGTGCGCTGGATGCCGACGTCGTAGGCGATCTGCGCGCCCTGCAGCTGCGCCGCGTAGTCGTTGTAGTGCACCGAGTACACCGGTTCGAGGGCGTGTGTGTTGGGGTCGCGGAAAGCCCACTTCGGGTGCTTGCGGTAGCGGCGCAGGGCGACGCCGTGCGCGGACAGCCGCGGGATCGGGGCAGCGCCGGAGGCGACGTAGGCGATCTCGTCGGTGAGCCCGATGGGGCCCTTGGTGATGGTGTCGAGCTCGTCGCCGACCTGCACGTCGTCCCAGTACCGCGGCTCCGCGCCGCGGGGGGTCTCCGCGAGGATGTCCTCCTCGATCCGCTCCAGCTCGGCGTCGGCCCAGGGGTGGGGCAACTCGATCGCGCGGGACTTGCGGCGCTTTTGCATCTCGCTGCGCTCGAAGCGCATCCGCGAGCAGATGAACCGGGCGACGAGTACACCGTCCTGGTTCCAGTACTCCTGGCGCAGGTAGTCCTTGATCCGGCGGCCGCCGAAGCTGCTGTCGGTGGGGCCGTCGAAGCCGTCGAACCAGACACGGGCCGTGATCTTGTCCCCAACCCGGATGGGGGCGTGGAAGGTCACGTCGGTCTCGGCGTGGAATCCGCCGAGACCGCGCCAACCGACCTGCACCGAGCCGAGGCAGGCGAAGATGAAGCTGGGCGGCGCGACGATCTCACCGAACCGGCCCGAGGCGGCGTACTTCTCGTCGGTCCAGAGCGGATTGTCGTCGCCGATACCCTCGGCGAACCGCAGGATGGCCAGCCGGGTGGCGTACTCGTTGTTGACACAGGCGTCCGTACGCAGTTCCGTGCCGATCAGCTCGCGCATCTGGGCGAGCATCTCGTCGGTGAACCTGCCGGTGGCCAGCTCCTTGCCGATCCCGGCGTCCTGCGGGGTCTCGGTCGTTGTCATCGCACTTCCTCGGGTGATCGTCGTTGGTGGTCCGGGGGGCGCCGTCACCAGGCGCTGTCGAGCAGGTCGTGCACGTCCTGGGCCTCGGGCACGCGCGGCCCGGCGCTGATCGCCCAGTCGTCCATCGCGTGAGCGACCACCTCGGCGAGCGACTCCTTGGCCACACCGATGTCCTGAAGCCGACGGGGGGCGTCGAAGACCTCCAGCACGCGCTCCACCCCAGCGATGGCCCCTTCCGCGCTGCGGTCCGCAAGCCCCAGGTAGTCCGCGATCGCCGCCAGGCGGTGGCCCACGACTTCGGCGTTGAAGCGCATCGCGTGCGGCAGCAGGAGAGCTTCCACGACCCCGTTCGGGGCCGAGGACCGCGGGCCGATCGCGTGCGAGAGGGCCTGCGCGAACCCACCACCCGTGTAGTCGCTCCCTTGTCCGCTCATGATCGCCGCGAGCATCAGCTGCAGACGCGGAGCCGCGGCGTCCGGCTCCTTCGCGACGCGCGGAAGCCAGGTCACGACCGTGCGCAGGGCATGCGCCAGTACGGCGTCGGCGAGCGGGTCGACCCGGCGTGACTGCAGGCCCTCCATGGCCATCGAAAAGATGTTCAGAGCGGCCGACCAGCTCAGCCGCGGGGGTGCGGTGAGCGCCATGGTGGGGTCGAGCACGACTCCCTGGGCGCGGGCCTTCGGGTCGTAGAGGGCGAGCCGCTCCCCCGTTTCGGGGTCTCGCACAGCAGCGCCCGCCTTGGCGTAGGCCGTTGTCGGCGAGCTCGGCACCACCCACTGCGGCAGTTTCGGCACCGTCAGCTTCGGGCTCACGAGCCTGCCGTCCGCTTCCCGCCGAGTGCACAGCTCTCGCACGTCCTTGCCCTCGCCGAGCAGGATCGTGGCGGCGCGCGCGGTGACCACTGACGACCCACCGCCGACGGCGATCACCGCGTCCGCGTCGTGGTCGGCCAGGAACGCCCGGGCCTGCTCGACGGAGGGGAGCGGGCTGTGCTCCTCGACACCGTCGAACTGGCCCGCGAGCCGGTCGCCGAGTGCCTCGTGGAGCCTGCCCATCGCGTCGCTGTGCGCGGCGACGGCAGGGATGCAGACGATCACGGCCCGTCGCGCCCCGACCCGCGCCAGCTCGCGCGGCAGCGCGTCGAGCGCGCCGTCACCGGCGAACGTACGGAAGGCCGGGCTCAGGTGTCGGATTCTCGGATCGGGTTCAGGACTCACGTGCAGTCGCTCCTTTGGTCGAGTCGCGTCGCCGCGACCGGTCAGGCCGCACCGGTTGACGTACCTGGCGATCGGATGGGTCCGCCGCCGGCTGTGGTCACAGGTCCAACTCGACGACCGCGCGGCCGCGGACACGGCCGTGGTGCAGGTCGTCGACCGCGGTGTTGAGCTGGTCGAGCGAGTAGCGGTCGGTCACCAGGGCGCTCGGGTCGAACCTGCCGTCGCGGACCCAGTCGACGAAGGTCGTGAAGTCGCGCAGTGGGTTGCAGCTCCCGCCGACACAGCCGACCAGTTGCTTTTCTCCGGTGAGCAGATCCATGGCGTCCAGTTCGAAGGGCACCCGTGGGATCCCGACGAGCACGTCCGCGCCACCGCGAATCCCGGAGCCCCGGATCCCGGGGCGCACTGCCGCGAGGCTGACCGGGAGGTTCTTCCCGAGCCCGGTGCAGTCGAAGGCGAAGTCGACACCACGGGTGCCGTCGGTGTGCGGGGTCAGTGCCCGGATGACCTCGACGGGGTCACCGGCGCGGGCGTCGACCACCTCGGTCGCACCGAACTGCTCGGCCAGTCGGAGCTTGTCGGTGTCGATGTCGACCGCGATGACCGGCGAGGCTCCCAGGATCGACGCGCCGGCGATGGCACACAGGCCCACACCCCCGGCGCCCCAGACCGCGACACTCTGTCCAGGCCGGACCTCGGCGGTATTCATCACCGCGCCGGCGCCGGTCATCAGTGCGCAGCCGATGACCGAGCCGAGATCGAGCGGGGTGCCCTCCGGGGCCTTGACCACCCACTGCTCGTCGACGACGGCGTGGGTGCCCCAGGTGAACGTGTTGTGCGTGCGTGCCTCGTCCCCGTCGGGGAACACGATCCGCGACGGCACCGGTGGGCGGCCGGTGAGCGGCGTACGCGGGATCCAGGTGGTCAGGACTTCGTCGCCGGGACGGACGTAGTCGACCTCCTTCCCCACCTCGACCACGGTCCCGATCGACTCGTGTCCGAGCAGCATGGAGCCGGTCCGGTTCGGATCGAAGATCCGGTCCAGCTGGCTGTGGCAGACGCCGAACGCCCGCTGCCGGACGACGACCTCGTACGGGCCGAGGGCGTCGAGTGTCACGTCACGCAGCTGGAGCTGCTCCTGTCCCGCCGGCAGCACCGCGATGCGCGCGTCCACGGCCATGTTCTGTGCTCCTTGTCCACTGTGATCACGTCCGAGCCCTGATGGCGGACGCTCAGATGACTCCTGCGTCGCGCAGTTTCGCGATCTGGTCCCCGGACATCCCGAGCTCCGAGGCCAGCACCGCGTCGGTGTGCTCACCCAGTCCCCCCGACCGTGTCGGCTCGACCATCGGCGAGTCGGACAGCAGCAGCGGGCTGCCCAGGGTGGTGAAGGAACCCTTCGCGTCGGTGACGGTCCGCAGGACACCGCGGGCTCGGACGTGCGGGTCCTCCAACAGCTCCGGCAGGGTGACCACCGGAGCGCACGGGATCTTGAGGTCCTTGAGCCTGCGGGCCAGGTCGTCCTTGGCCCGGGTCCGGGTCCAGCGGCCGACGATGGCGTCGACCTCGTCCATGTGATCGCAGCGCCCGGTCATGGTCGCGAACCGCGGATCGTCGGCCTCCGGTTCCTGCATCAGCCCGCACAGACGCTTCCAGTGCGCGTCGGTCGGGCACAGCACGGTGACCCAGCCGTCAGTGGCCGGATAGGCGTTGTAGGGCGCGACCGACATCCCGCCATGCCGGTTACCGGTCCGCTCGTGGTTCGCGGTCCCCTCGCTGAGCAGTCCGGCGATGTTCGAGGTCAGCGAGGGCAGGATCGCGTCCTGCAACGAGACCTCGACGTGCTGCCCGCGGCCGGTGCGGATGCGCTGGAACAGCGCTGCCAGCACACCGGCGAGGATGTGCGCGCCGGCCATGAAGTCGACCACTGAGGGCCCCGTGCGGACGGGGGCACCGTCCTCGAACCCGGTGGTGCTCATGATCGCGGTGCGGGCCTGGATGGTCAGGTCCATCGCCGACTCCCCCGCGTAGGGGCCGAACGAGCCGAAACCCGTCCCCGACGCCATGATCAGGGCCGGGTTGACCTCACTGAGCTGCTCGTAGCCCAGGCCGAACCGGTCCATCGCCCCGGGCGAGAGGTTCTGCACGAGGACGTCCGCGTTGCGGACCAGATCGCGCAGCACCTCCTGCCCTGCCGGGTTCTTCAGGTCCAGCCGGATCGTGCGCTTGCCGGAGTTGAGGAAACGGAACTGGATGGGCGTCCCGTCCTCGTCCATGGCCGGCAGGTGCCGGTACGGGTCGCCTTCCGGTGATTCGATCTTGATGACGTCCGCACCCAGGCGGGCCATCAGCATGGTGCAGTAGGGGGCGAAGTAGAACTGTCCGACACAGATCACCTTCACTCCCTCGAGGGCAGTCATCGCGGGCCTCCGTAGGGTCCGTTGGCGTTGGCGTTGTCGCGCACGTCATCCGATCGACTGGTACTCAAGGAACTCCTCGATGCCGAAGCGGCCGTTCTCCCTGCCGATGCCCGAGAGCTTGAACCCGCCGTGTGGTGCCCGCGGGTTGACGGCCGAGCCGTTGAGCCGGATGCGGCCGGTGCGCAGCCGCAGCGCCACCTCACGGGCGCGGTCGGTCGTCGCGGCCCAGACACCGCCCGCCAGTCCGTACTTCGAGTCGTTGGCGATGGCGATGGCCTGTTCCTCGGTGTCGAACGGCAGGATCGTCACCACCGGCCCGAAGATCTCCTCCTGGGCGATCCGCATGTCCGGGCGCCCGGACATGACGGTCGGCTTCACGAAGTAGCCCCGGTCGAGGCCCTCGGGCTGGTCGGGCCCGCCGGCGACCAGGCGGGCACCCTCGTCGAGGCCCGAGAGGATCAGGGCGCGTACCCGCTCGCGCTGCGTGCCGGTGACCACCGGCCCCATCGTGGTCTCCGCGGCGAACGGGTCGCCGAGCACAAACTTCGCGACGGTGGCAGCGGCGATCTCCTCTGCCTCGGCGAGCCGGGCCCGTGGGACGAGCATCCGGGTCAGCCCTCCGCAGACCTGACCGCTGTTGCGGAACGCGTCCGCGATACCGGCGGCTACTGCCCGCTCCAGGTCGGCCTCCTCAAGGATGAGGTTCGCGGACTTGCCCCCGAGTTCGAGAGAGACACGCTTGACCGCCCCCGAGGCCAGCTCCATGACCCTGCTGCCGGCGCGCGGGGACCCGGTCAGCGAGATCATGTCAACCTTGGGATGCGTCGTGATCGCTTCGCCGATCTCCGGCCCGTTGCCCGACACCAGGTTGAACACACCGGCGGGCAGCCCGGCGTCCAGGGTCGCCTCGGCGAAGAAGTACGAGCTCATGGGCGCGATCTCCGTGCCCTTGAGCACCACCGTGCAGCCCGCCGCGATGGCAGCGCCGACCTTCATCGCGATCATCAGCAGCGGGACGTTCCACGGGGTGATCGCACCGACGACGCCCACGGGAGCCCGGTGCACCAGGGTGTCGCCGACCTGGACGTCCCAGTCGACCTCTTCCTCCAGCGCCTTCGCGGTGTTGCGCAGATGCGCCACGGTCGAGAGCGTCTGGTGCGCGGTCGCGATGGACAGCGGCTCGCCGATCTCGGTCACGATGGTCCGGGTGATCTCGTCGGTGCGCTTCTCGACGATGTCGGCGAGGGTCCGCAGCACAGCGGCACGCTCGGGCAGTACGGACCCGGACCAGGAGTCGAAGGCCGAGGCCGCGGCCTCGGCGGCACGCTCGACATCCTGGGCGTCCCCGCGGGGGACGGTCGCGAAGACCTCCTCGGTGACGGGGTTCTCGACCTCGATCACCCCGGCGCCCGCCGACGGCACCCATTCGCCGTCGATCAGGACGTCACGTCGCTCGATCACGTCAGCCTCCAGGGCCACACAGCACCACCGGCGAGTCAAAGCTCACTCCGACCGATGCCCGCGCCAATGAGTAGAAGTTCATTATTACGAACTTGAGTCCGCAATTACAGTCATGAGACTAAAGTGGACCCATGCCACTGTCAACGGAGGCGGGAGTCGCCCGCGGCATTGACACGTACGCGCCCGCATCCTACGTTTCATTCGCTCATACGGTCGCGTGTTCGTAAATGCGATCACTGTATGGGGAGTCGCGGCATCACAAAGCCGCTGCTGTCGTTTCACCGGCGAAAGGACAACGCATGAAGGTCGGTTTCATCGGGCTCGGCGGCATGGGATCGGGCATGGCGCACAACCTGCGCCGAGAGGGCCACGACCTCGTCGTCCACGACCTGAACCGTGCCAGCGGGACGCCTCTGGAGGAAGCCGGGGCGACGTGGGCGGACTCGGTCGCCGACCTCGCGCAGTCGGCCGACGTGGCCTTCACCTCCCTGCCCGGCCCCGCGGAGATGCAGCAGGTGGGACTCGGCGAGAACGGGCTGCTGAGCGCGCTCAAACCCGGCAGCGTCTGGTTCGACCTGACCACCAACTCCCCCACCGTCGTCCGCGAGGTGCACGAGACCTGCCGCAAGCACGGCGTCGAACTCTTCGACGCCCCGGTGAGCGGCGGACCCAAGGGCGCACGCTCGGGCAAGCTCGCCATCTACGTCGGTGGCGACCGTGAGGCGTTCGACCGGCACGGCTCAGTGCTCGACGCCATCGGCGACCAGGTCCTCCACGTCGGTGAGATCGGCGCAGGCAACACCGCGAAGCTCGTGCACAACTGCGGCAGCATGATCATCCGCATGGCGATCTCCGAGGTCTTCACGCTGGGAGTCAAGGCCGGTGTCGAGCCCTCCGCTCTCTGGCACGCCATGCGGCAGGGCGCGATCGGACGGTCACGGACCTTCGACCGGGTCGGTGACCGGTACCTCCAGGAGGCCTTCGACCCGCCGTCGTTCGCGCTGGCCCTGGCGAACAAGGACCTCCGGCTCGCCCTGGAGCTAGCCGAGCAGCTCGATGTCCCGATGCGCTCCGCCCAACTGGTCAAGGAGGACTTCCAGGAGGCGCTCGAACGCGGATGGGGCGACCGGGACTCGCAGACGCCACTGCTCCTGCAGAACGAGCGGGCCGACGTGACGATCCGGCTCTCCCCCGAAGAGGTCCGGGCCGTCCTCGACCAGGGCTGAATCGAGCCGCATTCACTCACGACCAGGAGAAGACGTGGACACGACGGACGAAATGAACACCGGTCGCCGCATCATGAACGACCTCATGGGCGATGGCTACGTCGAGAAGAAGGACCGGAGCCGCAACAGCTTCAACGACGTCATCCAGGACTACTCGGCGGAGGTCTGCTTCGGGCGCGTATGGGCCCGCGAGGGCATCGACCGCAAGACTCGCAGCATCGTCAACCTCGCCATCCTGACCGCGCTCAACCGCCCGGCACAGCTGGCCCACCACGTGGAGGGCGCGGTCAGGAACGGCTGCACCGTCGACGAGATCAAGGAAGTCCTGCTGCAGACGGCGGTCTACTGCGGTCTGCCCGCGGCCGGGGAGGCCTTCAAGGTCGCGGAAGGTGTCCTGCGGGCCGACGGTCACCTGGACTGAGTCCGCCCTGTCCGTACGAGGCCATCACACTCGCCGGCGGTGCCGCCACCCATGACAGGGCATCACCGGCGCGTGGTGGCACGCCTCGGCTTCACGGAAATCTTGCCAGGCCCACGTTCACGTGGACGCCGACACGTGAACAGGCACGAAAACCGAGAGGACCGGCAGTTCATCGACATGCGCACGCTGATACTCCTTCGGCACGGCGAGAGCGTCTGGAACGCTGCCGACAGATTCGCCGGGTGGGTGGACGTCCCACTGTCGGACGTCGGCCGCAAGGAAGCCGCCCGATGTGGCGCCCTGCTCGCCAAGGCCGGTCTTCTCCCCGATGTCGTCCACACCTCACTCCTGCGGCGCGCGATCTCGACCGCCGACATCGCACTCGACATCGCCGATCGGCACTGGATTCCGGTACAGCGGACCTGGCGCCTCAACGAACGGCACTACGGCGCCCTCCAGGGCCGAAGTCGCGAGGATGTCCGGACCCAGTTCGGCGACGAACGGTTCATGGCCTGGCGCCGGTCCTACGACGTTGCTCCGCCTCCGGTCGAGCAGGGCGCCATCGTCGGCCGGGAGCGCGACGAGCGTTACCGACACCTCGGCGTCACCGTTCCCGCGACCGAGTCGCTGAAGGACGTTCTGGTCCGTCTGCTCCCCTACTGGGAGTCGGCCATCTGCGCTGACCTGCGCGTCGGCCGGACCGTTCTGCTCGTCGCGCACGGCAATGTCCTGCGCGCCCTGATCAGCCACCTCGAACGGATCCCCAGCGACGCGATTCATCAGGTCACGGTGCCCACCGGCGAACCCATCCGGTACGAACTCACCGACAGCCTCACGCCGATAGGCGGCCGTGGCCTTCCGCTCGACAGCACCCCCTGAGCAGTGAGAGCGGCCGGTCACGAACCCCGACCCACCGTGTGGCGATACCTGGCACGGGGCCCGGCCACGGAATCGTGGCTGACACCGATGGCTCCATCTGCAAGTTCTTGAGCGAGAAAAGAAGGCAGGCATACCGGTGGTGACCGGAGCCCGCGGCGACGTCGATGATGGCCAGCAGCACCGCGTACTCGGCCGTGAGCCGTAGAGCGCGGCCCGCGCGTCCACCTCCGCGGGACCCGATCCCCGTAAGGAACGGCTGGACGTCTCCGAGCGGGCTGCCCCGGCCGTGCTGAGCCGGCCCGGGCACCGCGCGACAGGACAGTCGCGCGGTGCCCGGACTGCGACCAGCGGCTATCGTGCCGGGCGTCCCGTCGCCGTTGGGGGTCTCCTCCCGCAGCCCGCGGAACCGCAGGGGGCCGAGCGAGCCGCCTCCGGTCACCAGGCGGTACCCGCCCGCACCCCATACCACCCAGCGTCCGGCTGCCCGGGGAGCGAACTCGGGCTACAACAGGCGGCGCAGCGACCCGACATGACGGCGCACCACATCTGTCGGCACGATGCGGTGGGCACGGGCCCACAGCTCGTCGACGATCCCGCACTCACGACGACGGGCAGGCCCGTACCGACAGCAGTGCCAGGAGCGCCCTTTCCTGGGGGCGCCCTGTGTCAGCCGGTTCGCCGACACCCGGGTCACCCTGAACCGCCGGGCCACTTCCCGGCCCGTCGATGCGGCGTCCCGGCCGACGCACGCCTGACGCCAGCCGGCGCCCCGGACGGCCGATTCTGCCGGGACGGCGCGGCTCGCCCGGCGACCGTCGGTTTGTCACTCAGGTCTCGGCGATGGTCGCGACGTCGAGCACGAACCGGTAGCGCACGTCGCCCGTAGTGAGGCGGTCGTAGACCTCGTCGAGTTCCTTGGCCGCGATGACCTCCACCTCGGCCTTGATGCCGTGTTCGGCGCAGAAGTCGAGCATCTCCTGCGTCTCCGGCATGCCGCCGCTCATCGAACCGGCCAGCGTTCGGCGGTTCGTCAGCAGGGTGTACGGGTCGATGCGCAGCGGCTCGTCGGGCACCCCGAGGTTGACGAACGTGCCGCCCAGGCCGAGCAGGTCGAGGTGGGCGGACAGATCGTAGTTCGTCGGGACCGTCGACACGATCAGGTCGAACGAGTCGCGCAGCGCGTCCAGGCCGCCGGTCGTCCGGTAGTCGTCCGCGCCGAGGCGCTCGGCGTCGGCGCGGCGGTCCTCGGTGAGTTCCAGGACCGTCGTGTGTGCGCCGAGGGCGTGGGCGATCTGGACGCCGATGTGCCCGAGCCCTCCGAATCCCAGTATGCCGACCCGCTTGCCGGGGGCCGCGCCCCAGCGCCGCAGCGGCTGGTACATGGTGATGCCCGCGCAAAGCAGGGGGGCCGCGGCGTCCAGCGGCAAGACGTCCGGGATCCGGGCGACGAACCGCTGGTCGACGACCACGAGCTCGCTGTAGCCGCCCAGGGTGGTCGCCCCGTCGCGGCCGACGCCGTTGTAGGTCAGCACCTTGCCGCGACGACAGTAGGACTCCTGGCCCCCGCGGCAGGCGAGGCAGTCCCGGCACGAGTCGATGAGGCAGCCGACGCCGACGCGGTCGCCGGGGGCCAGGCCATCGACCTCGGCACCGACCTCGCGGACGACGCCGGCGATCTCGTGGCCAGGCACGATCGGGTAGCGGGTGTGACCGAACTCCGCGCGGGCGTGGTGGACATCGGTGTGGCAGACACCGGAGTAGGCGATGTCCAGAAGGACATCGTCCGGGCCGACATCGCGGCGCTGGACGGTGATGGTGCTGAACGGTGCCGTCGGACCGGTCATGGCCCTGGCCTGTGTGGTGATCACGCTGAATACCTCTCGCTGGCTCGCCGGGGCTGGGGTTTCAGCTGATGAGCGACTGATATTCGAGGTACTCCTCGATCCCGTACCGGCCCATCTCCCGGCCGAAGCCCGACCTCTTGAGGCCGCCGTGCGGGGCGCGCATATCGATCGGGGCGCCGTTGATCCGTACGCGTCCGGTGCGGACGCGCCGCGCCACCTCCTCCGCCAGCGACGGGTCGGCCGCCCAGACCGCGCCGGCGAGCCCGTAATTGGAGTCGTTGGCGATGGCGACAGCCTCATCCACGTCGTCGAACGGGATGATGACGACCACCGGCCCGAAGATCTCCTCCTGGGCCAGCGTGCTGTTGTTGTCGCCGGTGAACACGGTCGGCCGCACGAAGTAGCCTCGGTCGAGGTGCCCCGGCGCCTGTGGGCCGCCCGCGACCAACCGCATCCCTTCCTCCACGCCGATCTCGATGTAGCGGCGCACGCGGTCGCGCTGCACGTCGGAGACCACCGGTCCGAGGGTCGTGGCCTCGTCGCGGGGGTCGCCGATCACATAGCCCGTCGCCTTCGCCGCGGCAATCTCCTCGGCCTCGGCCAGCCGGCCGCGGGGAACCAGGATGCGCGAGAGCCCGCCGCAGACCTGGCCGGAGTTCCGGAAGGCGTCGCCGAGCCCGTCGATGACGGCCTTCTCCAAGTCGGCGTCCTCAAGAATGATGTCGGCGGACTTGCCTCCGAGTTCCAGTGCCACACGCTTGACCGACCGCGACGCCAACTCCATCACCCGGCTGCCCGCGCCCACCGAGCCGGTCAGGGAGACGATGTCGATGAGCGGATGGGTCGCGAGCGCCTCGCCGACCTCCGGTCCCGTTCCACTGACCAGGTTGAACACGCCCTCGGGCAGTCCCGCCTCGGCGGCGGCCCCGGCGAACAGGAACGAGCTCAGCGGTGCGACCTCGGTGCCCTTGAGCACCACGGTGCAGCCTGCGGCAATGGCCGCTCCCGCTTTGAGGGCGATCATCCGCAGCGGCCCGTTCCAGGGGGTGATCGCCCCGGCCACGCCCGCGGGTACTCGCCGTACTATTGTGTTGTCGAGTCGCTCCTCCCAGATGATGTCCCTCAGGCTCGCCGCGGCGATGCGCAGATCTTCGATGGGGGCGGCGGTCTGTGAACGGCGAGCGACCCCCACCGGGGTGCCGACCTCGCTCACGATCGTGCGGGTGACCTCCTCGGCCCGCGATTCCAGGATTTCGGCGAGGCGCGCGAGCACCGCGGCCCGCTCCTCGATCGTCGACCACGACCAGGACTCGAACGCCCGCGCAGCGGCTCGGGCAGCCCGGTCGACATCGTCGGCGTTGCCGCGCGGCACGGTCGCGATCGGCTCCTCGGTGGCAGGGTTGACGACAGTCAGGGTCCCAGTGCCCGCCGAGTCGACCCACTTGCCGTCGATGAAGATCGTGTCTCGTTCGATCACGGCTGTCTCCTTTGCGATCACCGCCGAGGACGCAGCGCCACACTCAAGAGGCGATCGCATATACGAACGACTGTTTCCTATTGCGATCGGTGACGGTACAGCGCCCGACGGCCACGGTCAATGCCGAGACTGTGACGTTCAGAAGTGAGCGCGGGCCGACCGGGCGCCCGACACAGGACCACCGACTCCACCCCGGCCCACCAGCCCAGCAGCAACTTTCACGCGGGGGCGTACCCCGACTTTGCCCCCGACTGACACCGGCAGGCACCGATCGCCACCCGGCACCCGCGGGCGGGCGCGCGCGGCCATAACACCGCCGCCGGCACACAGAACTCGGCGAACCCAACTGACGTCGCGCCCGCACACCGCTCGCGCGCATGCCGACCGGTGCGACGGGCCTCGACGGCATCCGCACAGGCGACTTCAGGACGACGGCCGAACAGCCGCGCCGTTCCGCCGCGGGTGGAGTCGTTCACACCCGTTGACAGGACCAGTCGCCCACCTTAGGTTACCTGCAGTCGCCACTACGATCGCTTGATCGTATATACGAACCCAATTTGCCCGCTGTGGATACGCCAAGGTCTGTCGGATTCATCCGTGGTGATGCTGCGACGACCATGGCGAGCGGGTCACACAAGCCGCAAGACACGTTCTCCCCGCACTCTCCGATCGACGCCAGCGGCCACCGACTTCTACCAGGAAGCTGGAGCAGTCACGGTCGTGACCACGCCGTGGTCGTGCGACGACTCAAGGCCGTTTCGACACCCGCGACAAAGGAGTCCGGCATGTTCACCAGGCGATTTCTGTTCGCCTCCACCTCACGAAGGACACCACGGACCCGGCTCGTCGCTGCGCTCACCGTGCTCACCGTCGTGCTCACCGGGTGCGCGAGCACGGACCGAGCGAATTCCTCAGGAGGCGCGGCTCAGGACGGGGCGCTGAAGGTCCGGATCATCTCGACCTCATCGACCTTCACCGACCTCCCGACCGTGGTGATCGAGGCACGGGGCTACTTCGCCAAGGTCGGCCTCGACGCGACTGTCGAACACGGAGCCGGCAACGCCTCCCTGATCACCCAGACCGTGATCTCCGGGGACGCCGATATCGGCACGTCCGGGACCGGAGCGCTGTACAACGCCTACGCCGAGGGGATGACGGACCTCGTCGGCCTCGGGACCACCAACCCCAGCATCACCTTCGGCCTGGCGTTGAGCCAGGACACGATCGACGCTCTCGCCGAGCGCGGGGTGACGCCGAAGTCGCCTGTACGCGACCGGGTCCAGGCGCTTCGGGGCCTCAACCTCGCCGCCTCGCCGCAGGGCTCGACGGGCAATTCGTACCTGCGCTCCATGCTCAGCGAGCACGGCCTCGACCCGGACCGCGACGTGACGATCGTCCCCAACAACGACGGCACGGCCCAGATCGCCAGCACACGACAGGGCCGGACCGACGGGTTCGCCCAGTCCTTCCCACGGGTCAACTTCCCCGAGGCGGAGGGCTGGGGCGGATTGTGGCTGAACTGGGCGGTCGATCTTCCCAAGCTCCTGCCGCTGGCCTCGCACGACTACTACACCACTCGCTCCTGGCTCTCGAAGAACCCCGAGGTCGCGAAGCGGGTCATGGAAGCCATGTGGCTCGCGCACCGGGATCTGCAGAACCCGACCGCCGAGCTGCGGGACGCGGTCCGGAAGCTCCCCGACTTCGCCGATCTGAACAAGGCCGCCTTCGAGGCGGGCTGGGAACTCGCCGTCGGCGCCTACAAGGGGGCGACACCCTTGACGACAAAGGAGATGTTCGACAACGAGGCCGCGCTCGTGAACGCCGAGCGGAAAGAACCGGTGAAGTTCGGCTTCGACGACATCTACGACCTGAGCGCTGCGGAAGCCGCGCAGCCGCGATGAGGAGGCAACGATGCCGAGGGATTCAGCGCCCGAGAGGACGGGGCCCGTGGACACCATGACATCGGCAGAGAAGGCCCCGGAGTTCTCCTTCCGGAACGTCACCCGTCGGTTCCGGTCCAGCAGCGACAGAGAGTTCGTGGCGCTCCAGTCGGTCGATCTCGACGTCGACAGCGGTTCGTTCGTCTGTTTCATCGGGCCGAGCGGATGCGGCAAGACCACGCTGCTGAACATGTCGGCCGGGTTGCTGTCGCCGACCGACGGCGCCGTGCACTTCCGCGGTGAGCAGCTGACCGGCGTGAACACCGGGGTCGGGTTCATCACGCAGCACGACAACCTCCTGCCGTGGCGCACTCTGGAGAAGAACGTCGGGATCGCGCTCGAGATCGAGAAGGTGCCCCGGGCGGAGCGCCGCCGGCGAGTCGCCGAGGTGATCGAGCTGGTGGGGCTCAAGGGTTTCGCGCACCAATACCCGTCACAGCTGTCGGGCGGCATGCAAAAGCGCGCGTCGCTCGCGCGCGGTCTGGTCTACGGCCCCTCGACGCTGCTGATGGACGAGCCGTTCGGGGCGCTGGACGCGCAACTGCGGTTCACGATGCAGAACGAGCTGCTGCGGATCTGGGAGCGGGACCGCAAGACCATCATCTTCGTGACGCACGACCTGGACGAGGCCATCCTCCTCGCCGACAAGATCGTCGTCTTCGGGACCCATCCGGGCCGCGTCGTCCACGTGGAGGACGTGCCGCTGGAGCGTCCGCGTGATTTCGCCGAGCTGCGGCTCAGCCCAGTCTACGGTGAGATCTGGGAACGGCTGTGGAAACTGCTGGAGAACTCCGAGGAGGCACCGTGAACCCGACCCCTGTGTCGACGCCGCGCGGGGCGGACGCCGACCTCGCCGCGTCCGCCGTCGCGACCCCGGCGGAATCGCCGCCCGCGGGCCCGGTCCGTGGCTCGCGCGCCCGGACCGACATCAAGCGGATGATCGTCCGCGTCTCGCGGGTGGTGCTGCCCATCGCGCTGCTGCTGACCTGGGAGACCACTACCGGGGACCCGAAGACCGAGCCCGGTGTGCTCTTCGACAGCTTCTTCATCAGCAAGCCGTCCGAGATCTGGGCGGCGCTGAGCGGCTGGGTCGAGGAGGGCGTGCTGCTGGAAAGCATCCAGGCCACCGTGATCGCGATGCTCTACGGGTTCACCATCGGCTCCCTGTTCGGCATCCTCGTGGGCATCGTGCTGGGCAGCAGCCCGATGCTCGGCGACATCTTCAAACCGTTCATCGTCGCGCTCAACGCGGTACCGCGACTGGCGCTCGTGCCGCTGTTCATCCTGTGGTTCGGGTTCGGGCTGGGCTCCAAGGTCGCTCTCGTCACCCTCATCGTGTTCTTCCTTGTCTTCTACAGCACCTACGAGGGGGTGCGCGACGTCGAACAGCGCCTCATCGACGTACTCAAGGTGATGAACGCGTCCCGGCTCACCGTGCAGTTGAAGGTCCGGATCCCCTCGGCCGCGACCTGGATCATCCAGGGCCTGCGGGTCTCGGTGCCCTACGCGCTGGTCGCCGCGGTCACCGCCGAGATCATCGGCGCCAACACCGGTATCGGCTACCTGATCCAGCGGTCCGCGGGCAACTTCTTCACCGCCGGTGTCTTCGCGGGCATCGCCGTGCTCGTGGTGGTGTCGGTCGTCATCAACGCGCTGGTGACGCTGTTGGAGAAGCGCCTGCTGCGGTGGAAGCCGCGCAACCTGACGGGCGGCTCCGCCACACTGTAAGCCGTCACCAAGCCGTCACCTCCACTTCGGACCTCTCACCGGGACCCCGCCGCATCGTCGAGATCTCGGCCGGGTCCCGGCCTTTCGCGTGCATGTGCTCAGGGCGTGCATGTACTCAGGCAAGGCCCGCGCGTGGGAGTCACTCGCGCGGGCCGGCGCGCCAACGACGCGGTCACGGCCGCCCGTTGCCGATCAGCCCAGATCGAGCGCGTCGAGCAACAGTGCGGTGACCGCCTCAGGGTCGGTGACCATGGCATCGTGCGCCGTGTCCAGCACCTGGCGATGGAAGCGGGCATCAGCCTCGCTGCGTAGCCGTGCCCGCTCCAGCAGATGCGGCTCCAGGGACGAGGGGACGCATTCGATGAACGTCCCCGGGTGCTGCCAGGCGCGGTCGGTCGGCCCGATCGGGTCCTGGTAGGTCTTGAGCGGCTGGGCCGTCATCCTTCTGTTCACCCACGCCGCGGCGACCGGGTCAGTCACGCCGTACCTGGCCGCGTCCGCCGTCGGGATGTACCACCCGTCGCCTTGTTCTTCCGCCAGCGCGATCATCGCCTTCGCGCGCTGCGGGCCGATGAGGTCGAAGACCGACTCACCGGTCCGGGGCATGTGGCCGTCGAGCAGGACGTGCCCGCGGACCCTGTCTCCGATCCGTTCCAGCGCGCCGGTCACCACCATTCCGCCGTAGCTGTGCCCGACGAGCACGGCGTCCCGGATGTCCTCGTACTCGAACGTCGCGACGATGTCCTCGATATGCGTGCCCAAGCCGATCTCTCGGCTGAGCAGGTGCGCACGCTCGCCGAGACCGGTCAGCGTAGGGGTGAACACCTCGTGCCCCCGGGCGCGCAGACTGCGCGCGACCGGCTGCCAGCACCACCCTCCGTGCCTGCCACCGTGGACCAGCACGAACGGTCGGGAAGGCGCCGTCGCCATGTGAGTCTCCCTCGTCATTCAGTAGTGGGCGTGCTGGTGAGCTCCACCCGCTCCACGACCACGCTGCCGTCCGGAGGGCGCGGCGCGCAGGAGGGCGTCGACACGCGCCCGCGTAGTTCGCGATTATGAATTATCTATCGCAATTACGAACATGATATTAGAGGGCGACATTGCCAACGGTCAACGCCCGCTTGAGTGACAGGCCAAGAACCTCAGCGCGCGGATCAGGCTCCGAGGGTCTTGGGGCCGGGAAGTAAAGAAGGGAGTGCGACCGCGATCCGCCTACACCAGGGATCGAGGGCGGCACCAGGCAGCGATGGCCACGAGACAGGCGGCGACGACAAGCCAGGCCGCGCGCACCGACAGCCCGTCGGCGACAGCGCCGGAGACAACGGCAGCGACCGGCCGCGCCCCGACGAAACCCATCATCCACAGGGCCATGACCCGGCCACGCAGATGGCCGGGCACCCGCAGCTGGATCAAGGTTCCCGCACTGGAGCTGGCGACGATGAACCCTCCTCCGGCTGCGGCCATGGCCAGCATGGCGAGCTCGACGGTGATCGCCGCCGCACAGCCGGCCACGCCGACAGCCAGCAGCATGATGCCGACGCTGACGACGACTTCGTGGCGCACCCGTGGCGCCATCCATGAACTGACGATGATGCCGAGTCCGGCTCCGGCACCGAAGCTCGACGTGAGTGCGCCGACGGTACCGGCCCCTCCCCCGAGATCACGTGCCAGCGCCGGCGCCAGCGTGGCAGTCGGCTCCGAGCCGAACCCGAGTCCCGCCACGACCACGAGGAGCAACAGCAGGGGACGGTCGTGCCAGACATGCCGGACGGCGGCTGCGACCGAGTAGGACTCGTCGACACCACGCTCGGTTCGATCGCTGTCGGGGATACGGATGATCAGCATCAGACCGGCGAACAGGAGATGCCCCGCCGCGGCCGCCGCAAAGGCCTGGGCGGGGCCTGCCAGCTGCGTCATCACCGCACCTACCGCCGGGCCCGCGACACGCCCCACCGTCATCGGCGCGGTGTTCAGGGCCATCGCCGTCGGCAGCTCGTCACGCCGGACCAGCAGCGGGGTGACCGACTGCATGGCCGGCCCGCCGATGACGAAACCGAACCCGGCGATCAGGGACGCGGCAACCACCACCGAGGCAAGCACCCAACCGGTGGCGTCATCATCGACCGACAACCACAGCCCAAGTCCCCCTGAACCGGCGGCACACAACAACCGGCCGAAGATGATCTGACGCGCGACATCACCCCGGTCGGCCCAGGCACCGGCCACCAGAGCCAGGAGGAGCTGAGGGGCGAACTGGGCGACCGGGACCAGCGCGACCGCGAACACGGAGCCGGTCGCCCCGTAGACCACGATCGCCGCCACCACGGAATGCAGGTACACGGCACTGGCCGTGACCAGCCGCCCCCAGAAGAATCCACCGAAGTCCCGGCCGGTGAGCAACTGAAACGCGCCACGCGGCCGGGCGGACTTCTTCACGTGCTCGTCGGCAGTCATGGGTTCCATCTCCCGTGGTCACCTCGGCAGCCCGACGTTGCCGATGCCCCTCTGCATTCCGTCGAAGCCCCAGCAGACCAGCGACGACGGCACCTGCCCGGTCCTGGGCGTGATGGAGGGCATCGACCGCGGTGTTGATGTCGTCGAGGGCGCAGCCGTCGGCCACAAGCGCACTTGGGTGGGCGACGACGTGGGAGATTGCCTCAGCCATGCGGCTTCTCTCCCCCTTCCGTCGTCATCGATGCGACGGCGTCGTGAATCAAGGAATGGAGCATTGGTTCATATTTACGAACCATGGTTCGCAATATGGAGCACGATAGGAGTCGGCCAAATGAGCTGTCAACCACAGCTGTCGACCGCGGGGTCACCTCACGTCGGGTTCGTAATAGCGGAACACTGTCCGCCATTCGGGTACGGTGGGCACCATGAGTGCCAGGCCTTCCGCCCCCACCGAGAGCGTCCCGCAACACCACCGGACCATCGACCGCGTGACGCAGATCCTTGAGGAAGTCGTCTACCACCCGGGGATCAGCTTCGCTGAGCTCACCCGCGCCCTCAACGCTCCGAAGAGTTCGGTGCACGGGTTCATTCGGGGCCTACAGGCGAAGGGCTGGCTGTACGAGGACAACCGGCGCTTCTACCTGGGGCCCGCTGTCTACGGCCTCACACTGGTCAGCGGCCACATTCGGGCGGGCATGGTCACCCAGGCGGACCTCGACGCGCTGCACAGGGACACCGGAATGACGGTCTTTCTCGGGGTCGAGGCCGGCGACCACCTGATCTACATCGGAGAGTCGGGAACGGACGCGCTCACGGGGTTCGCCGCACGCAGCAACATCCGACGGACCCTGCTCTCGACAGCGGGCGGCAAGGCCCTGCTGGCGGCACGGCCCGATGCCGAACGGGACGCCTACCAGCGCCGCCAGCAGCCGGAGAACGCTGAGCTGGTGTCGGTCTTCCTGTCCGAGTTCGCCGACATCAACAAGAACCGCATCGCGACGAACACCCGGCACCACGGGGCTCAGCTCGCACTCGCGACCGTCGTGCGCAATCGGACGGGGGACGGAGTGGCGGCTGCGATCCTCGTCGGCCAGACCACCGCGATGAAGCCGCACGAGGCAAAGTTGAGCAGAACGCTCCTCAAGCACGTCGACTCATGGACACAGCGGCCCGATTCGCCCCGGGAACCGATCTGATCGCGGCGACGACCGGCACAGTCACGACGCGAGGCCGGACCCCGTGTCTTACGTGGGAACGGCCTGCGCCACACCGGATGTCGGCCGGACTGGTTGTTGTGTGAGCCTGGGTCAGCTGTGCACGACCTCCGCGAGACCGGCCGGCGAACCGGCGTCGATCCAGCGGGGGAGCCGGGCCGGGGACAGCAGTTCGTCGGCGACCATGAAGGCGGCACCGACGAGGCCGGCGCGGTCGCTGAGCGGTGACACCTCGATCCGCAGGTCGTGAGCGGCGGAGGGGAACGTCAGGTGGTAGACCTCCTCCCGGATGGCGGCGAGCAGAAGGTCGCCGCTGTGGGCGACACCACCGCCGACGAGCACGAGGGACGGATTGGTAATGTTCGCCAGGGCCGCAAGCGCCCGCCCCAGCATCTTCCCGGCGCGGTTCAGCAGCGAAACGCAGTACGGATCCCCCGCACGCGCTTCTTCCGCGATGTCCCGGGCGTCGATCCCGCCCCGCGCTTCGAGGCGGGCGGCCAGGGCCGGGCTGTGGCCGGCCCTGGCCGCCGCGGAGCCCTCGGCGGCGAGCGAGCTGCCTCCGGCGTAGAGGTTCAGGCAGCCGGTGGCACCACACCGGCAGACCGCCGAGGGATCGTCGACCACGTTGACGTGGCCGATCTCTCCGGCACTGCCCCGGGCACCGCGGCTGAGTCTGCCGCCGGAGATCAAGCCGGCGCCGACACCCGACCCGAGCTTGACGTACGCGAGATCTTCCACCTGGTGTCCAGGGGTTCCGCGGTACTCGCCGAGAGCCATGAGATTGACCTCGTTGTCGACCCATACCGGTACGTCGAATCGCTCGGCCAGGCGCTTGCGGACCGGATATCCGCCCCAGCCCGCCATCAGACTGAGCGGGATGGGGCACCCTGCGGCGGCGTCCACGGGACCGAGCACACCGATGCCGACGCCCCACAGCGAAGGCGCGTCGCGCGGAAGGTCGGCGAGGAGGCCGTCGAAGAGTTCCTCGACCCGGTTCAACAGGGGCTCCGGCCGCTCGGCGACCGCGTCCGTCGGCTCCTCATGGTGGGCCAGCAGTTCACCGCCCAGATCGGCGAGGCCGACGCCGATGCTCGTGTACCCGAGTTCGGCGACGAGCACGAGCCCCGCCCGACGCCGGAAGCGCAGTTGACGGGCCGAGCGGCCACCGGTGGAGGGCGCCAGTTCCGCCTCCTCCAGAAGACCGTGGCTGAGCAGGTCGGCGACCCTCTGAGTGACGAGCTTGCGGCCCAGACCGGTGCGGGCGCCGAGTTCGGGACGGGTCGTCGCCTGCCCCGTGCGGACCATGTCCAGCAACGTGCACAGAGTCTGGGCCGTCTCGAACACGGGGGCGGCCATCAGGTCCTCCTCAGGCGTGCGGCGGGACGGCGCTCCTCGGCGACGTTCACCTCGGTCAGTTCCGGCTGGTCGACGGGCGAACCGAGGGGCAGCCAGCGTGCGAGCGCCCGAGCTGCGAACAGCTCGTCCGCGGCCATGTGCGCCGCACCGACCAACCCGACGTCCACGCTGTCCGCCGAGCGCAGGATGCGCAGATCACGCGTCGCGAGCGGCAGTGAGCGCTCGTACACCGTGCGCCGCACGGCGGCCAGCACGAGGTCCCCGGCGGATGCGACACCGCCACCGATGACGATCATCGTCGGATTGTAGAAGTTGACGACCGTCGCCAGCATGCCGCCCACCAGCCGTCCGGACCGGGAGAGCAGCGCGATCGCCGCGGAGTCCCCCGCGTGTGCCGCGTCCGCGACGTCGCGCGCCTCTACGGAGCCACCGCCCGCCTCACGTTCACGAAGCCGCGCCGCCAGGAACGGGCTCGATCCGTCGCGTGCCACCGCCGCGCCGTCACGAGCCAGGGCAGCTCCTCCGGCAAGTGCCTCCAGGCAGTTGTGCCTTCCGCACCGGCACAGCACGGGAGAGTCACTGCCCACAAGAACATGTCCGACATCGCCGGCCGATCCGTTGGCTCCACGGTGCAACCGTCCGTCGCTGACCACGCCTGCCCCGATACCGGTACCGATCTTGACGTACACCACGTCACGCTGTCCGCTGGCCACACCGCCCCGCACCTCGCCCAGCGCCATGAGGTTGGCGTCGTTGTCGACCCAGGCGGGAGCCCGGTAGCGAGCGGCGAAGCGGTCACGTACGGGACAGCCGTCCCAGCCGGGCATGATCGGCGGCGCGATCGGCCGTCCGGAACGGAACTCCACGGGGCCGGGAAGCCCAACCCCGATCCCCCACACCGCGGGCGCTCCGGCGGGACGCTCATCGAGCATGCGGTCGAAGAGCTCCTCGACCCGGGCCAGCGCGCGCTCGGGACCGGCCGCGATGTCATGCGTCTCGTGGTGGCGCCCGACCAGTCGCCCCTCAAGGTCGGCGACGGCCGCGCTCAGCCCAGTGGCACCGAACCGCGCGACCAGCAGCGCTCCGGCATCCGGCGCGAACCGCAGCTCACGGCGGCTTCGGGCAGCCGTGGCGGCGCCGGTCCCGCCGTCTCTCAGCAGCCCCCGCTCGACGAGCGCGGACACCAGCGGCACAAGAGCCTTGCGGCCAAGCCCCAGGCCGTGGCCCAGTTCCTGACGCGTGGCGGCCCTGCCGTTGCGTACACGTTCCAGCAGTGCAGCGGCGTGCTCCGTCCACGTCTCGGAGGGCGCTTGAGGGCCCGCACTGGGCTCGACTTCCATCGACGGGACCACTTCCGGCAGCTGACTACGGCCGCTACCAGCTTATCGATCCAGCCACACATATATCGCCTCCCAGGGCATTGACTTATGTTCCTACGGAACATAAGTTGCGGACAGCTGACCGCGTTTCAGTGATCCACATCACACATCTCGACCTCGTCGAAGGTCTCAGCCCACCGACGCACCGACGCGGACCGCCCTCGCCCCGCGCCCATCGGCATCCGCCCGGTTCGGCACCCCGAACCGCACACGGCCGCCGAACCAGTCCTTATCCATGCAGGGACCTGCGCCAAGGAGAGTCCATGACCACTCGGCACTACCCATCGACAATCGAAAGCGGCCTCTCGCGCCGGGGCTTCCTCGGCCTGGGTGCCGGTACGGCAGGCGCCGCGTTCCTCACGGCGTGCGGTGGCCTGGGCCCGGGAAATTCGGGCAACACCAAGACCCTGAAGTTCTGGGACATGATGTGGGGCCTGACGGGCTACACACCGGTCGCGAAGAAACTGGCACTGGGCTACAAGCCGGCCTCGGGCCGCCCGAAGGCCTCGTACCAGTACATTCCGTGGGCCAACTTCGTGCAGACCTTCACCTCCGCCGTCGCCTCCAAGACCGGTCCCGCGGTCAGCTCCGGCGCCAGTTATCAGGCGCTGCAGTTCCTCCGGCAGGGCGCGATCGCCCCCGCGGACGACCTCATCGCCAAACTGAAGAAGGAGGACTTCCTGCCGGGCACCATCGAGGCCATGCGGTACGAGGGCCAGTACTTCGCGGTGCCGTGGCAGATGGACATGAGAGTGCTGTACGTCCGCAAGTCGCTGCTGAAGAAGGCGGGCGTCGCCGTACCGACCGACTGGGACAGTTTCAAGGCCGCATGTGTCGCGCTGAGGAAGCAGGGTCATGCCGGTTTCGGCATGCAGGCCGGACCGTCCACCAGCGTCGGCAGCCAGCAAGTGCTCACCATGATGTACAACAACGGCGGCGGGATGTTCGACAAGGACGGCAGGCCCGACTGTGTCACCGACCGCAACATCGAAACCCTGGAGTTCCTCAGGGAACTCGTCTCGATCGGCGCGATCGAGAAGCGGTACGTCAGCTACACCGACAACAACCTGCTCACCGACGTCAAGTCCGGGAAGGCCGCCATGGCCTTCCTGGCACCGGGCTACGAGACCAATCTCCCTACCGCGGACCAGTCGGACCTAGTGGTGACAAGCCCGCTCAGCGGACCGCACGGCGACAAGGGCGCCTACGCCTCGATCAACAACCTGATGATGTACACCAACACCCCCTCCCAGCAGGACAGCGAGGCGTTCCTCACGTACTACCTGGACCATATGAAGGTCCTGTGGCAGAAGAAGGCCGTCACTGCCCTGCCGGTCCGTCAGTCCATCGTCGACCTGCCCGAGTTCCAGGCGAACCCCAACATGGCCAAGATCGCCAAGGAGTGGCAGCCGGTCGGCAGGACCCACGCGGCCCTCTCCCCCACCCCTTTCCCCGCGCTCAACGCCGTCGACGGCGGCCAGGCACTCGCCAACTTCACCCAGCAGATCATCCAGGGCGCGGGCACGCCTAGGTCCCAGTTGGAGTCCCTGCAGAAGGGTCTTGAGTCGCTCGTCAAGTGACGCTCCCGGTGTGCCGCGCCTTCACCGCGAGCATGCCGTGGCCCCGCCCCGATCCGACCCGGAGTCCGTGATGACCGAGCCGCAGACACTGTCGTCCGCACTGGTTGCGCGACAGGTGAGCCCGACCGGCCCAGCCAGGGATGTCTCCCACCCGCGCAGACGTTCCGCCGTGTCCAAACGAGGCCTGACGATGGGCGCGATGCTCGCGCCCTCGCTGATCCTGATTGTGCTGATCAACGCCTATCCCCTGGTCTACGCCGCGATCCAGGCCACCCACAACAGCACCCTCACCAGTACGGGCCCCTACGTCGGATGGGACAACTTCTCCTTCGCACTGTCCGATCCGGGTTTCTGGAAGGCCGCCCGCTTCACCCTGTGGTTCACCCTGATCGGAGTCCTCGGCAGTTGGGCGGTCGGTCTGGCCATGGCGCTGCTGCTGCGCAGCAATGTGCCCGGCCGCTCCGTCTTCCGAGTGCTGTTGCTGCTGCCCTGGGTGGTACCGATGGTCGTCTCCGCGACCAGCTGGAACTGGCTGGCCAACACCCACGACAGCCCACTGCCCGCCCTGGCCCGCTCCCTCGGATTCGATGACGTCCTCTTTCTCGCCGACCCCACGCTGGCCGCCACCACCGTCTTCGCGTTCAAGGTCTGGGGAGCGTTCCCCTTCATGATGATGACCAGCGGCGCCGCGCTCGAAGCCGTCGATCACACCATGTACGAGGCCGCCCGGATGGACGGCGCGAGCAGGTGGCAGCAGTTCCGCCACATCACCCTGCCGCTGATCGCCCGCCCCACGTACATCAGCTGGATCCTGATGGCGATCTTCTGCGTCAACGACTTCCCCACCATCTTCCTGCTCACCGGAGGCGGCCCCTCCGACGCCACCAACTCCCTGGTCGTCTACGCCTACCGGCTCGTCTTCCAGAACTTCCAGCCCGGCTACGGAATCGCCGTGGCCTTCCTGATGACCGCCGTCCTCAGTGCCGTCGCGGCCGTCCTCTTCCGGCAGATCCGGAGGGCAGCCCAGTGACCACCGACACCCGGACCGCTTCCTCCCGTGCCGGCACCGGCACGATCGGACGGTGGCTGCGTTTCACGGTCCTCGTACTGATCACAGCGGTCGTGCTGGTCCCCATCGGCGCGATCATACTGCTGGCCCTGAGGCCCCGGGCCGCAACCGGTGCGAGCGGAATGACGCTCGACACGTTGTCGTGGGTGCTGACCGAGACCGAGGTCATGACCTGGCTCGGCAACAGCCTGACCGCCGCACTCCTGTCCACCACCATCGCGGTCGCCGTCGCAGCACCCGCCGGATACGTCCTGTCCCGGGGACGCAGCAAGGCGGTCTCCGGTTACTCCCTACTCCTCTTCGTCATCCAGTCGTTCCCCGTCGTCGTCTTCGTCATCCCCCTGTTCATCCTCTTCGCGGACCTCGGACTCGCCGACTCCATCGCCGGCCTGACCATCGTCTACGTCGCGGCCACCATGTCCGTGTCCTGCTGGATGATGGCCGCCTACATGGACTCCATCCCCCTCTCCCTGGAAGAGGCGGCCTGGATCGACGGCTGTTCGCTGGTCGGCGGTTTCGTCAGGATCGTGCTGCGCAACTCGCTGCCCGGCATCCTCTCCACCGCCATCTTCAGCTTCCTGCTCTCCTGGAACGACTACCTCGTCGCCCTGGTCTTCCTACGCAGCAGCGACCGGTACACCCTCCCCATCGGTCTGCAGACCTTCTTCCAGCAGAACTCCGTCGACTGGGGCCCCGTCATGGCCCTCGCCGTGATCATGATGCTGCCGCCGGTCCTCGTCTTCGCCGCCCTCAACCGCTACTTCAGCGTCGGAGGCATCGGTGGCTCGCTGGCAGGCCAGTGACCGCTCCGCCCCACCCCCGCACAGCGCGTCAGCCCCGCGGACGACGCGCCGTGCCCACCCCGAAGCCGGAAGGAAACACCCCGTATGAGCAGCACCGCACAGGTCGCTTTCAATCCTCTGACCTGGCTCTTCTCCTCATCTGGTCAATTCTCCCCGGACGACGCACCGCCGCTCGCGCACATCTACCGTGAGATCCGCGAGGCCGGATTCCACGCGGTGCACACCGAGATACCGCAGGACATGAGCGTCGACGACTACCGCCAGCTGCTCGACGACAGCGGACTGGCACCGGCACCGGGTTACTTCCACACCGCGTTCAGCGACCCGGCCCGCATGCCGGGCGCCGTGGAGGAGGCCAAGCGGACGGCCGGACACCACGCTCAGCTGGGGCTGAGCCGGATCTTCATCGCGGACGGGTTCGCCGCCGGCCCCCGTCTGGAACGTCCCGCGCAGGGCGCGGACGCCGACGCGGCGCGACTGGACCGGATCGCCACGGCCGTCGGCACAGTGGCGGAGGCGATGGTCGCCGAAGGGGTGACTCCCTGTCTGCACCAGCACGTCGGCACCTGGATCGAGACCGAGGCCGAAACCGAAGCCGTTCTCGCGTCCGTGGACCCCGAACTGCTGCTGCTCGGGCCGGACACCGGGCATCTGGCCTGGGTGGGAGTGGATCCCGCGCGGTTCATCGAGAAGCATCTCGACCGGATCGGCGCGGTCCATCTCAAGGATCTGCATGGTGCGATCCGCGCGGAGGCTCGTACCGAGTCCCTCGACTACTTCGGCACCGCCGCCCGCCATCTGTGGACCGAACCGGGCCGCGGAGACGTCGACTTCGACGACGTGCTCGACGTGCTCTCCCGCTTCGACGGCTGGTACGTGATCGAGGTGGACGTCGCCGACCAGCCGACCCCCCGGGACACCGCCGCCGTGAGCGCACGCTGGGTCAGCGAGCGGCTCACCGGCGACCACGCCGAGGCCGCCTCATGAGCCGTACGCACCCTCCGCTCGGTGTCGGCGTGATCGGCGCCGGCCCGGTCGTCCAGGCCGTCCACCTGCCGACCCTGGCCACGCTCGCCGACCGGCTGACGGTCACCCATGTCATGGATGTCGACCCGGAAGTGTCCGCGAGCGTCGCCGCACGGGCCGGTGCCCGCCACAGCGCCGGCCTGGAGGAGTTGCTCGCCGACGACAGCGTGGAGGTGGTGGCCGTCTGCAGTCCCCACGCCTTCCACGCCGAGCACATCGCGGCCGCCGTCGCGGCGGGTAAGCGCGGCATCCTGTGCGAGAAGCCACTTGCCACGACCAGGGCGGAGGCCGAGCACCTCGCCAAAGCGGTGAGCGCCGCAGCCGTACCGATCGTGGTCGGCGCGATGCACGCCTACGACCCGGCGTGGCGTGCCGCTCAGCGGGAGTGGGGCGATCTGCCGGAGCGCGTCCACCTGGTGCGCTCCCGGATCTGGCTGCCGGGCAACGACGAGTTCATCGGCCTTGCCACCGACCCGATGACAGCGGGCACCACGCGGCCCGCAGCCGCGTCGGGCCCCGCTCCCCCCGCCACCGAACGCCTCCGGAACGCCGTGCTGGGCCTGGCCACCCACACGGTCCCGCAGCTGCGCCAGTTCCTTCCGGGACCGGTGCGGGTCGTCGAGGCACACATGCTGTCGCCCTTCGGGTACCGGCTGGTGATCACGGGCAACGGGCGGACTGCCGAGTTGTCGGCCCTGATGCCGGGCGCCTGGGAAACCGACTGGACCTTCGAGGCCTGGGCTGCCGACGCCCGGCTTCGGGTGACGTATCCGCCGTCGTTCGTCCTCGCCGGTTCCGCGACCGCGTCCCTGACCACCGAAGCCGCCGACACCCGCACATGGCGGTTCCCCGTCAACGGATACCAGGCCGAGTGGCTGCACCTCGCCGATGTGGTGGAAGGCCGCGCCGAGCCACTGATCGGGCTCTCCCCCGCGGTCGCGGACCTCCTCTACGCCCTGGATCTGGCCGAGGCTGCGGCCGCTCTCCTGGAGGACCACGGATGACCACCGCCCTGATCGGCGTCGCCTTCGACGGGCCGGCCACCGCCGCCCGCCACGCCCCCACCCTCGCCGGGCTGCCCGCCCGCTTCCGTACGGTCGCCAAGGTATCGGACGCGGACATCCTGGTCGTCGACGGTACGACACCCGACTGGCCCGCCGCCTGCACGCGGGCGGCGGCCGTACTGGTGGACCGCCCGCGCGCGGCGGACGGCGAACCGCCGCACCGCCCCCGGGTGTTCGCCGACCTCGGCTATCCGGCGGACCCGGCCTGGACGGCCGAGCTGCCCGGCATCAGAGCCTCCCTCGACGACACCGTCAGCATCGTCGAGTCCACCGTCACCGTGACCGGTCCGGACGAACTCCCCGACAGCCTGCTGTCCCAGCTCACCATGCTGCGGGCCTTGTTCGGTGACATCGGCACGCTCACGCCGTCCGCCGTCACCGCGCGCCGCGGCTACCTCCTCACCGCCGCGGCGGGCGGAACCGTGATCTCCCTGTCCGGCACCGTCGGACCAGAAGCCGGCCTCGTCCTCGTGACGGCGAGCCAGGCCGAACGCCGACACCTCTCCCTGTACGCGCCCCACACCGCTCGTCCTGCCCGTATCACCCGCTTCACCGGCGAAGGCAGGCGCACCGTACGCCCGGTCTTCGAGTCATCCCGCCGCGCTCTCTGGCGCGGGGTCCACTCCACGCTCACCGGCACGGGCACGTACACGGGAGCGCATCAACTGGCCGCCGCCCTGCCGGACCTCGCCGTCGCCACATCCGTACTGGGCGCTCCCCACCCGACTGTCCGATGAACAGGTCCGCCGTTCACAGCGCACCGGAGGAACACATTCGATGAAACTGGACACTTTTGACGACGAGGGCTTCATCAGCCTCTTCGACGGCAATTCCCTGACCGGCTGGCATCCGGCGCCCCGGGTCTACGGGACGGTCTACCCCGGAGGACCTCACCTGCTCGACGTGTTCGACGAGCGCGGCACCGCACGCCCGGTGGAGCCGGAGAAGCATCCCGCTGTCTGGCGCGTGGAGAACGGCTACATCGTCGGTGAGCAGGAAGAGCCGGGGTGCGGCTACGGCGGGTACCTGGTGAGCGACGACACGTTCGCGGACTTCGAACTCGCGCTGGAGGCACGGCCGGACTGGCCCGCGGACACGGGCATCATGCTCCGTCGCAAGCTGGACAGCTGGGAGGGCTTCCAGGTCCTGCTCGACCACCGCGAGTCCGGCGGTATCGCCGGTTTCTTCGGCAACGGTCTCGCCAGCTTCTCCGCCGTCCCGTTCGCCGTGGTATCGAAGAAGGACGCCGAGGGAAGGATCGTCGGACTCGCCGCGGACGACCCGGCGACCTCCGTCGAACCGGTCACCCAGGAGAAGATCGACCGGCTGAGCTACGCGGCCGACGTGAACGACTTTCTTGAGGTGTGGCGGTGGGACGACTGGAACGAGATCAGGATCCGCTGCGTCGGCGCCCTGCCGGTCATCACCACCTGGGTGAACGGACTGAAGATAGCGGAGCTGAACACCGGAACACTCGACTCCCCGGACTACGACCCGTCCGCGGTGCTGGAGTCCCTCGGCAACCGCGGGCATCTTGCCTTCGAGGTGCACGACAACGACGCGTTGTTCGGTGAGGCCCGCTGGGGCACGGGCGCCCAGTGCCGCTGGCGCAACGTCAGGATCAAGGATCTCGGCGAGACGGAGGTCCCGGCATGAGTTTCCTGAGTCAACCTCTATGCCGCCAATGGCGTGTCGGCGGTCGTGCTGATCTTGTTGTTGGCTTGGTGGGTGGCTGGGTCGTAGCAGGCTCCGTCCCGCCAGCAGGCCCACATCACCCGGAGCCAGGCGCGGGCCAGGATCCGGATGGCGTGGGGGTGTCGCTTCTTGCGTGCTCGGGCGTCGTTGTAGATCTTGGCGGCCCAGTCGCTGCCGTGCCGGCTGTTGTCGGCGAAGACGGTCAGTGCGAGACGTGCTCTGCGGTTGGTCGCGAAGCGGAAGGCGACCACGCGGGACTTGCCCGAGGCGCGGGTGACGGGAACGACACCGGCCTCAGAGATGAGCTGTTCGCAGGTCTGGGCGCGTTCCAGGATCGGGCCGATCTCTCCGATGACCTGGCCGAGGCTGACCTTGCCGATGCGCGGCATGGTGGCGAACAGCGCCGCGTAGGGGTGGGTTTCGATCGCCGCGGTGATGGACTTGTCCAGTGTTCGGATGGTGGCGCGAACGCCCTGGACCAGCTGGACCTGGACGCGGACGAGCTGTTCGACGGCCGTTTCGCTGAGGCGGGAGGCAGCTTTGGGGGCGGCGCGCAGGCGCTCGATGAGGACGCTGCCGGGCTTCTTGCCGAAGTAGCCGCGGCGCTTGCACCAGGCTTCCAGCCGTCCGGCGGTGAGCTTGGCGGCGGAGGCCGGGGTGGGGTATCGCTCCAGGAACGCCATGGCGATGTCGCTGTCGAGTTCGGCGAAGACCGCCTTGCCGCCGGGCCAGTGCATGTCCAGCAGCGCGGCGAACTGGTTGACAGCGGCGACCTTGGCCTCGACGTGGTCGGCGCGGGTCCGGGTGAGCGCCTGGAGGTCCATGGTGGCCTGCTCGGTGGGCTCCAGGCGGGGCAGCAGATGCCCGTCGGTGCGCAGGTAGTCGGCGAGCTTCATGCTGTCGCCCGCGTCGGTCTTCGCCTTCGAGGCGCCCCAGCGCGCCCGCATGGCGTGGAAGGCGTTCGGATGCACCGGCACCACCGGGTGCCCGGCGGCCAGCAGCCGGTCCGCGGCCAGACCACGCGTCGTCTCGATCGCCACTGGCAGGTCTGCCGGGGCCCCGTGCTTACGCAGACGGGCCAGCGTCTTGGCGAACCCCTCCTCGGTGTGGGCGAGTTCCCACCGCTCAACCCGCCTGCCGGTGTCGTCCATGACCGTCACGTCGTGAGTGTCGGTCGCCCAGTCCCACCCGATGAACACGAAAGAAGTACTCCAGTGCCGTGCGCGGAGCACCTGCCCGGTGGTGAGGTCGTCTGCCGGGAGCTCATTAATCGGCCCTCTGCGGGGCGTGTCCCTGAAGCCGATCAGACGGCCTCGGCCCGGCGGGGCCGGCGGAACTCATGCAGGCCGTCGAACGGCTCGCACCACTGGCCGTGCACCCACCGGGACCGAGAGGTCACAACCCTACCCGTGAGGGCTGCAGAAGGGATGGTCCTCTAATGAGCACGCTCGCCGTCTCCAGTTTCAGCCTCCACCGGGTGCTGGGACCCCTGCGCCTCGAACGGCCGACACCCGACGGCGGATACGAGGAGTTCGAGCTGCCGTTGCCTCGCGAACACAGCCTTGAGGAGTTCGCGGTTCTGGTACGCGATCGCCTCGGTGTCACCGCGGTGGAGCTGTGCCAGATCCAGTTCGACTCGTCATCCGAGCCGCGTGTGGAGGCACTGGCATCGGCCTTGAAGGTCAGTGGTGTACGGGTGCTCACCGTGCCGATCGACGTCGGTGATCTCGCCGGCGGCAACGTCGGCACCCGGGAGCGGGACGTGGCCCGCATCGAGCGATGGTTCGCCGTCGCGCGTCGCCTCGGGGCGACATATGTACGCGTCAAAACCGGTTCGCCGATCACCGGCGCGGCGGCCGAGGAGCGCAGTGGGCTGGTCGCCTCGCTGCGTACGCTCGCCGTCTCCGCGGAACGGGACGGCATGCGCCTGCTGGTGGAGAACCACGGAGGCCCCGGCTCCGATCCAGACTTCCTGCTCGGCCTGCGTGCCGAGGTCGGTCCTGAGCACCTGGGCATCCTGCTCGACCTCGGCAACTTCGAGCCTGTCTCCACCATCGGGCACGCTCGGCTGACCGGCGAGACCGTCGACGAGTCCGGTGTCGATCGTGAGCCGGTGTACGAGAACATCGCCCGCCTGGCACCGGTGGCCGATCTGGTGCACGCGAAGGCCTACGACCCCACCTCCGACGGTTCACCGCTGCTGGACCTCGACCGCGCGCTCGGCATCGTGTCGGCGAGCGGCTACGAGGGATCGGTGAGCATCGAATGGGAGGGCGTCGCAGGCGACCCCTGGCTGCGAACGGCCGAGACGGTGGCCGCTGTACGAGCCGCCTTCCCCAAGCTCGGGTGACGTCCCCGGTGGCCTCCTGCCGCTCTGCCTCCAACGAACTGATGAAAGGCGATTCGTGAACGACAGCACAACGCCCCTGGTAGGAGACGCCGCCCCTCCCCGCGTCGTCGTCCTCGGGACCGGGATGATCGGTGAAGTCCACCGGCGGGCCGCGGTGCTGGCCGGCGCTCGGTGATCGGGGCGATGGCCTCGACACCCGAGCGCTCGGAAGCGGTGGCCGGCCGTCGGCGGACGACCGCGCTCGGATCCCTCGACGACCTCGCACGGCTCACCCCTGACGTGGTGCACGTTCGAAGCCCGAACGGCCTCCACGGCCCCGATGAGGGCCTGGGCCGCGCGGGCGGGTTCGCCGGGCTGAGGACCGTGGGTGGTGTCGTTCTCCTTGCGTCGGAGGCCGGCGGTGTCGTCGTAGTCCGAGATGATGGTGCTCGACTGCTGGAGCGAACGTCCCGCGAAGTCCGTGCGGAAGGCTTCCGGCTCGACGAGAGCCACCTTGATCCCGAGCGGCGCCACCTCCTTGCGCAACGCGTCGGACAGGCCCCCGAGGGCGAACTTGGTGGCTGAGTAGTAACCGGATCCGGGCAGGGCCAGTCGGCCGCCGATGGAGGAGACGTTCACGATCGCCCCGCTGTGACGTGCGCGCATGCCCGGCAGCACCGCCTTGATCATGCCGACCGGGCCGAAGAAGTTGGTCGCGAACAGTTCCGCGACATCCTCCTCCGCGCCCTCTTCGACGGCGGCGCGATAGCCGTGCCCGGCGTTGTTGACCAGCACGTCCACACCGCCGAAGCGGTCCTCGGCCGCCCGGACGGCCTCGGCGACCTGCATACGGTCGGACACGTCGAGCGGGAGCGCGAGTGCGGTGTGCGGGTGCAGCGCAGAGAGATCCTCCACCGACGAGACGTTCCGCGCGGTGACGACGGCGTTCCAGCCCCGTTCGAGCACCGCCTCTGCGAGAGCGCGGCCGAGTCCGGACGAGCATCCTGTGATCAACCAAGTAGGCACGGTAATACGCGCTTACTTCCGTTCATGAGGGTGCGGGTCCGGTGCACCACCGTGTTCCTCGGGGCGCGGCCCCGGGCCACCGTCATTTCGCCTTCGGCGCCGAGTCCCGCAGGCAGGACAGGGCTACGGTCGTTGTCGACATGACGGTGGCCCGGGGCCGGTGGGCGAATCCGCCGAAAGGAGTGCGGGCGTGACCGTCAGCGGGTGCCGAAGGTGTCCAGCTTGATGACCTCGGGGTCGGGTCCGCTGCGCAGCCCGGTGTCGAGGGCATCGATGGCGGCCACCTCGTCGGGCGTAAGGGTGAAGTCGAAGACGTCGAAGTTCTCCGCGATCCGGTGCGCCTTTACGGACTTGGGGATCGCGCACACGCCACGTTCGAGGTGCCAGCGCAGGACGACCTGGGCCGCCGTCTTGCCGTACTTCTCGGCAAGCTCCAGGACCGCGGGCTCTTCCAGGGCGCTGCGGCCGCCGTTCGCTGCGTGGGCCCAGTAGCGGGTGATGCCGCCGATCGGCGACCAGGCCTGGGTGACGATCCCGAGCTCCTCGTGGACCTCGCGCAGTTCGCGCTGGACGAAGTACGGGTGCAGTTCGACCTGGTTGACCGCCGGGACGATGTCGGTCTGCTCCATGAGGGTGTTCAGGATCCCCGCGGTGTGGTTGGAGACACCGATGGCCCGGACCCGGCCGTCCGCGAGGAGCTTCTCGGCGGCCTTGTAGGCGGCGAACCAGGGTTCGGGCTCGAGCGGCGCCGGCTGGTGCAGCAGATACAGGTCGAGGTACTCAAGACCCAGCTTGTCCAGGCTCGTCTCGAAGGCACGCAACGCGGAGATGTAACCGTAGTCACTCAGCCACAGCTTGGTCGTCACGAAGATCTCGTCGCGGGACACACCGGACCGCTTGATGCCCTCGCCGACCTGCTCTTCGTTGCGGTAGGCGGCGGCTGTGTCGATCAGGCGGTAGCCGTCCCGAAGCGCGGTCTCGACCGCGGTGGCGGTCTCCTCCGGGGGGCTCTGGTAGACGCCGAGGCCCAGGGCGGGCATCTCGACGCCGTTGTTCAGTTTCAGGAGCGGGGTCTTACCAGTCATGACTCTCCTTGCTGGGTTGGGGTGGTGCGATGAGTGGGTCAGAGTTGGACGAGGACCTTCAGTGCCTCGCGGTCGGCCATCGCGCGATAGCCGTCGGGGACGTCGTCCACTCCCACGGGACGGCCGAGGGCACGGCCCGGACCGGCACGATCCGGCCCTGCAGCACGCCGGGCAACGGTTCCTCGACCGGGCCGTCGATGACGGCCGCCGTGCCGGCTCGGGCTGCGTGTCCGTTCGGCCAGGTCGGCCGCGCTCAGTTCGACATCCGCCCCCGTCTCGGCGAGCGTGCCCCACGACTCCTCAATGGGCACCTCGGGGTCCACCCGGTGGCGCTGGTAGAGGTCGGCGTGTTCGGAACCCAGGCGGTGCAGGCTCACCTCGGTCGACTTACGGAGGTGCTCAGGGCGGCCGTTGGACACAGGACGCGGGGAGACAACGGCCTCGGCGTTGTCGGGGGCGGGACACCGACCTCGGTGGCCGGCACCGTCCGCTCACGGTGACCTCGGCGAGTGCCCCGGCCGACCGATGCCTCATCGGTGTACGGGCCGTACCCGTCAGCGATGTCGATCAGGGTCGTCGTGCCGGGGTCGATCGCCATGGAGGCGCCCCCGGTCGAGTGAAGCCGGGACTGGGGGACGATCACGGGGACGGACGCCTCCTCGTCCCGTGAGGCCGCCATGCCATAACCGTACGACGCTCCCACGCGGCCCGGACCGAGGACGCCGGTCTCAGGGTCGCTGGTGCCGAGTGTCGTTGTGCGCATGAACACTGCCTGCTTCCTGTCAGCGGTTGTGGTGGCGTTCCTCGTCGGTGAGGCGCTCGCCCCAGGTGGTCTCGGACCGCCGTCGGGGCTGAGGGCCTACGACGTGCGTGTTCCGATCGGTGCGGGCGCCAGGCGCGAACCACATCCGGTTCACGAAGTCCTCTTCGACAGGGCTTCCCCTAAGTCCGCTCCTCGGTACGCCTCGGGGAAGGTGCGGAGGGCTGCCTGGCCGCGGTTGCGAACTCCACGATGTCCTCAAGCCGCGCGATCACGCTCTTGGTGCTCGACCACCCGGCGTACAACGCCGTCAGAGTTGCGATCCCGACACCCGCAACGCTCCCTCGCGCACGCGTCATGTGCCAGACCGCGCTGTGCCAGGGAACCGCGTTCCGGGGCACGACAGGGCCCCCCACACGCCTACCGACGGGTCACCTTCACCCCGCACACTCAAAGGCATGACACGTGAGCAGGCCACCAGCGGGGGCACCGAGCTGGGCGGCTTCCTGCGCGCCCGCCGTGCCGGGATGACCCCCGCCGGGGCCGGTCTCACGGTCGGCCCGCTACCGCGCCGCAGGCCCGGGCTGCGCCGTGAGGAACTGGCCACCCTTGCCTGTATCAGCAGCGACTACTACACCCGCCTGGAGCAAGGCAAGGAGACTCGGCCCAGCACGTCCGTCGTCGACGCCCTGGCCCGCGCCCTGCGCCTGGAGGAGGACGAACACGAGCACCTGCGCAGCCTCGCCGTCCTCGCCGCACGCACCGCGCCGGAACCTCCGACGCCACCCAGCCGGACCATACGACCGGGCGTGAAGCTGCTGCTGGAGACCTTGCGGCCGAACCCCGCGCATGTGGTCAGCCGTACCAACGACCTGCTCGCGGCCAACCCCAGCGGGCTGAGACTGCTCTCCGGAATCGAGGAGTGGCCGGTCAGACAGCGCAACATCGCGCGCTACGCCTTCCTGCACCCCGCCGCCCGCGACCTCTTCCCCGACTGGGCCACCCAGGTCCGCGGCTGCGTCGCCCGGCTGCGAGCCCTGGCCGGCACCGACCCGGACGCCCCCGACCTGACCCGGCTCGTCGGTGAACTCCTTCTCAAGAGCCCGGAGTTCGCACGCCTGTGGGAGCGCTACGACATCAAGGGCCGCGCCCACGGCCGTAAGACCTTCCACCATCCCGACGTCGGCGACCTCACCGTCGGCTACCAGTCCATGGAACTGGAGGGCACGCCGGGCCACCACCTCATCACGTACTACGCCGAGCCGGGCACCGCCGACTACGACGGCATCGTCCTCCTCGACATGCTCGGCTCACGGCCGGCGCCGCACCAACCGAAATCGTCGCCCCAGGACGAACCCACGTCGTCCTCGACCTGACGCCGCAACGCCCTGCTGACAACAGCAAGATGCCGGGGCAGGGCGTTGGGTGTTCGTCAGGAGTGTGCGGGCCGTTGCTGTTCGCCCTTCGTATCGGGATGCCTGGTGGGCTGCGGTGCGGTCGTGTCGAGCAGGAGCATGGCGTAGTGGTCGGGGGTGCCGGGGTCGGCGGTGTAGACGCCGAGGCGCTGGCCAGGGGTGCCGTCGAGCTGCATGCTCTGGCCGCTGAGGGTGAGGACGCCGACCTCGGGGTGGTGGAAGGTCTTCTGGATCCTCTTGCGCCCGACGACCTCGTAGCGCTCCCACAACTTGACGAAGTCGGGGCTCTTGAGCAGGAGCTCCCCCACCAGGCCGGCGAGGTCGGAAGCGTCCGGGTCGGTGCCGGCCAGAGCGCGCAGCCGGGCAACGCAGCCGCGAACCTGCTCGTCCCAGTCGGGGAAGAGGGTGCGCGCGGTGGGGTGCAGGAAGAGGTAGCGGGCGATGTTGCGCTGGGTGGCGGGCCAGTCGGCGAGGCCCGCGTACAGGGCTAGGCCCCCGGGATTCCACGCGAGCAGGTCCATGCTGCGGCTGACCACATAGGCCGGGCTCGGCCGCATCGTCTCCAGGAGCAGTTCCAGGTCCGGGCGCACGCTGCGGCTCGGCGGCGGGGGCTCAGGGGCGTAGCGGGCTGCCCTGGCGGCCAGGTCGCGCATGTGCTGGTGCTCGGAGTCGTCGAGGCGTAGGGCGCGGGCGAGGGAGTCCAGCACAGCGGGGCTGGGGCGGGTTTCCTTGCCGCGCTCCAGCCGGACGTAGTAGTCGATGCTGATACCCGAGAGCGTGGCCAGTTCCTCGCGGCGCAGGCCAGGGGTGCGGCGCATGCCTGCACCCACGGTGAGGCCCACCTGGTCGGGGCTTGTCTGGGTACGACGCGCGCGCAGGAACCGCCCCAGTTCCATGTCGGCGCTGCTGCTCTGTTCGGATGCCATGCCGCCAGTGTCACACCACGCTGACCTGCGTGGCAGGAACGTGGGGGGCCCTCTCACACCCCTGAACGCCGCTCCCTGGCACATTCCGGCCTGCCAACGGGACCGGAAAGGCGCCAGGATCGATTCCGTCAGCACATCCGGCCTTACCAGTGCAGGAGATTCTCCCTTGTCCACGTCCGCCTCGCCCGCATCGGTCCAGTTCGGCGTGGCCGGTCCGCCGCCGCAGAGCAGGCCCGGCGCACGATGGGCGCTGGCCGCCGTACTGCTCGGCTTCTTCACGATCATGGTCGACGCGATGATCGTGAACGTGGCCCTGCCCTCGATCGGCCGCGGTATCGACAGCGGCATGACCGGGCTGCAGTGGGTGGTCGACGGCTACACCCTCGCATTCGCCGCGTTCCTGCTGTCCGCGGGCGCGGTCAGTGACCGTATCGGCGCTCGTCAGGCGTTCGCCAGCGGGCTGGGCCTGTTCGTGGTGGCGTCCGCGATCTGCGCGGTGGCGCCGAATCTGGGCGTTCTGGTGGCGGCGCGGCTGGTGCAGGGAGCCGGGGCCGCGCTCGTCGTTCCGTCCTCCCTCGCCCTGCTGCGGGAGACCTTCCCCGACCCGGCGGCCCGTGCGAAGGCGATCGCTCTGTGGGGTGTCGGCGGCTCCGCCGGAGCCGCTGCCGGGCCTGTGGCCGGTGGGCTGCTCACCCTCGTCGACTGGCGGATGATCTTCTTCGTCAACCTGCCCGTCGGCGCGGTGGCCCTGGTGCTCCTCAGGCATGCCCAGCGTTCCCCGCGCCGGGAGGTGCCCTTCGACTGGACCGGCCAGGTGGCCGCCGTCGTCGCCATGGGCGCACTGACCTACGCGGTCATCGAGGCCGGTGCCGACGGGTTCGACGCCGGGCGGGTCCTGGTCGCCTTCGCTGTGGCCGTCGTGGCGGCCGTTGTCTACCTGGTCGCGCAGGCGCGCGGTCGCCATCCGATGACGCCGCTGTCGCTGCTGCGCTCCCGCACGATGTCCCTCACGGTCGCCATCGGGTTCGCCCTGAACGTCGGCTTCTACGGGATGATCTTCCTGCTGGGCCTGTATCTCCAGCAGGCGCACGGTATGAGCGCGCTCGCCACCGGCTTGGCCTTCCTGCCGATGACCGTACTCACCTCCTTCATGGGCCCCGTCGCCGCCCGCCTGGCCGTACGGTTCGGTGCGCGGATCCCGGTGGTCACCGGCCAGTTCCTGATGGCCACTGGCCTGCTGGTGATGGTGGCCCAGCCCGGCGACGCGCCGGTGTGGCTGACGGTGGTGCTGATGGTGCCCGTCGGCGCCGGCGGCGCGATGGCCGTGACCGCGATGACGGCACTGCTGCTGGAGCAGGTGCCTGCCGAGCGCGCCGGCATCGCCAGTGGTGTGCTGAACGCAGCTCGTCAGCTCGGCGGCGCTCTGGCCGTGGCGGTCTTCGGGGCGCTGCTGGCCGACCGGGCCGGGTTCGTCTCGGGCCTGCACACCAGTCTGCTGATCGCCGCGGCGACCGTGGCCGTGAGCATCGTGGCCACCGTGCTGCTGCGCACTCAAGCCCCTCACCAGCTCCCAGCCACCGAGGCGGCTCACGCCTGATCGAACACTGGCCCGCCACCTGTCCCACCCTGCTCCATATAGACAGAAGGAAAATCCCATGCAGAGCGTCACCCTCAACAACGGCGTCGAAATGCCGATCCTCGGCTTCGGCGTGTTCCAGATCCCGGCGGAGGAGACCGAGCAGGCCGTCTCCGACGCGCTGGCCGCCGGCTACCGGCTGCTCGACACCGCCTCCTCCTACCAGAACGAGGAGTCGGTCGGCCGCGCCATCAAGAACAGCGGCATTCCGCGCGCAGATCTGTTCGTCACCACCAAGCTGTACGTTCAGGACGCTCCCGCCGAGGAGAACACCAAGCGCGCCTTCGAGATCTCGCTGAACAAGCTCGGCCTGGACTACGTCGACCTGTACCTGATGCACCAGCCCTACGGGGACGTGTACGGCCAGTGGCGTGCCATGGAGGCACTCAACCGCGAGGGCCGCGCCAAGGCGATCGGCGTCGCCAACTTCTACCCCGACCGGCTCCTCGACCTCATCATCAACAATGAAGTCACTCCTGCGGTCAACCAGATCGAGACCCACCCCTTCTTCCAGCGCACCACCGACCAGGAACTCATGCGCGAGCACGGAGTTCAGATCCAGTCGTGGGGCGGGTTCGCCGAGGGCAAGAACGACCTCTTCACCAATCCCGTCCTGAGCGAGATCGGTGAGAAGCACGGTAAGTCCGTGGCACAGGTCGCCCTCCGCTGGCTGATCCAGCGCGGCATCGTCGCGATCCCCAAGTCCGTGCGCCCCGACCGCATGGCGGAGAACCTCGACATCTTCGACTTCGAACTCACCGGCGACCAGATGGCGGCCATCGCCACCCTGGACACCGGAGGGACCCTGTTCTTCGACCACCACGACCCGGCGATGGTCAACTGGCTCAGCGCGCGGCGCCTGGACGCCTGAGCCGGTCGGCACGTCCCCCGGGGCGACCCGCGGTGTCCCCGCGGCCCGGGGGCGGCCTCACCATCGGCCTCCGCTCCCGGTCGCGTCCCGACGCGGCCGGCCCGCATCCGTTCAGGCAGTGGGGCGTCACAGCGCCCCGTGGCCCGAACCTTCCCACCGCTCCGCGCCTGGACCACATCCCCCACGTCATGAGGAGAATAGCCTTGATCACCCGCACTCTCGGCAACAGCGAACTGAAAGTCTCCGCGATCGGACTCGGCTGCATGGGGCTCAGCCACGGCTACGGCCCGGCAGTCGACAACCAGGACGGCATCTCCCTTGTCCGCGCCGCCGTCGACCAGGGCGTCACCTTCTTCGACACCGCCCAGATGTACGGCCCCTTCACCAACGAGGAACTCGTCGGCCAGGCCCTGGCACCCGTACGCGACGATGTTGTCATCGCCACCAAGTTCGGCTTCTCCTTCGACGGCTCCCAGTCCACCGGCCTGAACAGCCGCCCCGAGCACATCCGGGCGACCGTGGAGGACTCCCTGCGCCGACTGGGTGTGGACAGCATCGACCTGCTCTACCAGCACCGTGTCGACCCCGACGTGCCGATCGAAGAGGTCGCCGGTGCGGTGAAGGGACTCGTCGAGGCGGGCAAGGTCGAGCACTTCGGCCTGTCCGAGGCCGGGGTGGACATCATCCGCCGCGCCCACACCGTACAGCCGGTCGCGGCGCTGCAGAGCGAGTACTCCCTGTGGTGGCGCGAGCCCGAGGAGCGGATTCTTCCCACACTGCTCGAACTGGGCATCGCCTTCGTCCCCTTCAGCCCGCTGGGCAAGGGCTTCCTGACCGGTTCGATCTCCAGCACCACGTCCTTCGACGACTCCGACCTGCGAGGCAGTCTGCCGCGGTTCACCGAGGAGGCCCGCACGGCCAACCAGTCCCTCGTCGACCTGCTGTCGGCCGTCGCCGCACGCAAGGGCGCCACCAACGCCCAGATCGCGTTGGCCTGGCTGCTGGCGCAGCACCCCTGGATCGTCCCGATCCCCGGCACCACGAAGATCCACCGTCTGCGGGAGAACACGGGCGCTGTCGACATCGAACTCTCCCCGGAGGATCTGAAGGAGATCACCGAGACCGCCGACCGGATCGACGTCAGCGGCGACCGCTACCCCGAACACATGCAGCGGTGGATCAACCGCTGAGCCCTTCCGTCGGGCAACCAGTGCCGGCAGAGCCACGGACGGTCTTCACAGTGCACCAGCATGCCAACACCGAGCCGCGGCAGGCAGTCCGCGGCGAACCCTCCGTCCCGGGACGACGCACGTTCCTGCGTGGCGCACTTCTGGGAGGAGCCACCGTCATGACCGGATTTCAGATCGCCGACTGTTCCGCGTCCCCGCCGGGCGGGGACGCGCCGACGTCCATTGAGCGGCCTGGCTCGACGGCTCCACCCGGGAAGCGGGCCCTGCTCGCCTACCCCTGCGGCCGGGCACGAACTACTACTACTACGGCGGACGTACCGAACTCAAGACCGGAAACACCGAAGTGCTCGCCCAAATGATCAGCGAGCTCGTCGAGTGCCACGTGCACCGCATCGAAGCCGTCGACCCCTACTCCGACGACTACGACTACGACTACGACTACGACGAGACGGTCGCACGCAATGTCCGTGAACAGGACGCCGATGCGCGGCCGGCCATCGCCGACCCCCCGGCCTCGATCGGCAGGACTGACGTTCCTCAACTGCCCCAGCCTGGCAGCTCTATGACCTGTGCGACAGATGAGAAAGGGGCCCTGTCATACCCCGGCTGGCCGTTCCCCGGCACAGCACGCCCTGCCACATGGCCGGCTGGCCCTCCAGGCTGGGCACAGGCTGAAATGCCCTGCACAGCAACGATCAAACTCCGTCGTGGGCTCACGCCGATCAGCAAGTCCCCCGCCTTCCTCGTGTCGAGAGAGTGAGCATGTCTACCGAAACTCCCGAGTCGGCCACGTCTCCACCCACCCAACCCCCCTCCGTACCGTCACGTCGCACCTTCATCGCGACGACCTCCGCGGTCGGCGGTGTCGTCGCGGCGAGCGGTCTGGTCGCGGGTCCGTCGCTGCTCGGCGTCGAGGAAGCCGCTGCCGCCGACGCATCACCCAGCAGTCGCGTCTCGTTGACTGTCAACGGCGAGCGGCACACCGTCACGGTCGACAACCGCACCTCGCTGCTGGACCTGCTGCGCGAGCACCTCGACCTGACCGGGTCGAAGAAGGGCTGCAACGCCGGTGCCTGCGGGGCCTGCACGGTCCTGGTCGACGGACGCCGGGTCAACTCGTGCCTCACCCTGGCCGTACGCCTGGACGGAGCCGAGGTCACCACCATCGAGGGTCTGGCCAGTGGCGAGCGGCTGCATCCACTGCAGCAGGCGTTCATCGACCAGGACGCCTTCCAGTGCGGCTACTGCACACCAGGTCAGATCATGTCGGGCGTCGGCTGCATGCAGGAAGGCCGCACCGGCTCGCCGGAGGAGATCAGGGAGTCAATGAGCGGCAATATCTGCCGCTGCGGATGTTATGTGAAGATCGTGCGCGCGGTCGAGCAGGCCACGGGCCGGAAGTGAGTGCCGATGTATCCCTTCTCCTTCACCAAGGCACCCAGCACGCGTGAAGCTCTTGAGGCCGGCCGGCGCGGCGGGCGTTACATCGCCGGTGGCACGACGCTGGTCGACCTGATGCGTGAGACCGTCGAACGCCCCAAGAATCTGGTCGACATCAGCCGTCTGCCGCTGCGGGAAATCACCGTCACCGAGCGCGGCGGCCTGCGCATCGGCGCGCTGGTGACCATGACCGACGCCGCCGCCCACCGCAAGGTGCGCACCCTCTACCCGGTCATCTCGCAGGCTCTTGAACTGAGCGCGTCGGCACAGCTGCGGAACATGGCCACCATCGGCGGCAACATCATGCAGCGCACCCGCTGCACCTACTTCCGGGACGTGACCGCCGCCTGCAACAAGCGCGAACCGGGCTCGGGTTGCGCGGCCTGGGAGGGCTTCAACCGCACCCACGCGATCCTGGGCACCTCCGAGGACTGCGTGGCCACCCACCCCTCAGACGTCGCCGTCGCCTTCACCGCCCTGGAAGCACGGGTCCACCTGTTGGGCCCGGCCGGAGAGCGCGCTGTCTCCTTCGCCGACTTCCTGCTCCGGCCAGGCAGCACCCCGAACCGCGAACAGGCGCTCCGCAAGGGCGAGTTGATCACCGCCGTGGAGATACCGGCGTATCCGCGACCGCTCAAGTCCGGCTATCTGAAGGTCCGCGACCGCCAGTCCTACGAGTTCGCCCTCACCTCGGCCGCCGTCGCCCTGCACGTCCGCGGCGGCATGATCCGCGAGGCCAAGGTCGCCGCCGGCGGCGTGGGCACCGTGCCGTGGAAGCTGCCCGCCGTCGAGCGAGCCCTCATCGGTGAACGCCCCTCGGACCGCCTCTGGGCCCGGGCTGCCGCATCGGCCGCAGACGGGGCCCGGCCTTTGGAGCACAACCGCTTCAAGGTCGAGCTGCTCGAACGCACCGTAGAACGTCAGTTGCGGATCGTAGGAGAGATCGTATGAGCCCTCAGCCGCAGGCAGCCGTAGGCGCACCGCTGTCCCGGGTGGACGGCCGGCTCAAGGTGACAGGGCAGGCGAAGTACGCCGCCGATCACGGGCCCGGCGGGCGCGAGGGGGTTGTGTACGCCGTCGTGGTCGACAGCAGTATCGCTCTGGGCCGGATCACCGGCGTCGACACCGGCGCCGCCGAGGCACAGCCCGGCGTGCTGAAGGTGATCCACCACCGCAACGCCCCCAAGCTGCCATACCAGCCCAATCCTGGCTCGCTCAATCTGCCCGGTGAGCGGCTGCGCGTCTTCCAGGACGACCGGGTCCGTTTCCACGGCCAGCCGGTCGCCGTCGTCGTGGCCACCACGCTCGAGGTCGCCCAGCACGCGGCGAGCCTGGTGAAGGTCGACTACGACGCCGAGCGGCCCACCACCGATCTGGCCGCTGCCCCGGCGGCGGGCGAGCCCAGGACCTACGCGCGCGGCGACGCGGAGGCGGCCTTGCAATCTTCCGCCGTACGGCTGGAGATGACCTACCGGCCGGCCCGCACCCACCACAACGCGATGGAACTGCACGCCACCGTCGCCCAATGGGACGGCGACAAACTCACACTGTGGGACAAGACCCAGTGGGTGCAGAGCCCGCGGGATGAACTCGCCGCCAACTTCGGCATCCCGGCGGAGCACATCCGCGTCGTCTCCCCGTTCGTCGGCGGCGCGTTCGGCAACGCCGCGCGGGCCTGGCCGCACATCACGATCGCGGCCCTCGCGGCCCGCGAGGCGGGCCGGCCGGTCAAGCTCGTACTGACGCGCAGGCAGCTCTACTTCGGGACGGGATACCGGCCGTCGTACGAGTACACGGTGCGCCTGGGCAGCGACCGCGGCGGGCGGCTGACCGCGATGACCCACGACCTGCGCGCCGAGACGTCCAGGTACGAGACGTTCACCGAGCGCGGTGTCGTCGCCCCGGGGCAGATGCTCTACACCACCCCCAACGTCGCCCAGACGTACCGGACAGTACCGCTGGACGTGAACACCCCGACCCCGATGCGCGGCCCGGGCTACTCCAGCGCCGCTTTCCCCATCGAGAGCGCGATGGACGAACTCGCCCACGAGCTCGGCATCGACCCCATCGAGCTGCGCCGGCGCAACGAACCCGAGAACGACCAGTCCAGCGGACGGCCGTTCTCCACCCGGCGGCTGCGCGAGTGCTACACCGTCGGTGCCCGAGAGTTCGGCTGGAGCCGCCGCAACCCCCAACCCCGCTCCACCCGCGACGGCGACTGGCTCATCGGCATGGGCATGGCCACCGCGCTCTACGACACCCTGCGGGCCCCTGGCCAGGCCAGTGTCCGGCTGGACGCCGATGGAACCGCCCTGATCGAGTCCTCGACCAGCGACATGGGCCCGGGCACCTACACGTCCATGACCCAGGTCGCCGCCGACGCCCTGGGGCTCGCGGTCCGCAACGTGAGGTTCCGGCTCGGCGACACGGACATGCCCACGGCCCCGCTCCACGGCGGCTCGCTGACCATGGCCAGCGTCGGCTCCACCGTCCAGGACGGCTGCGACAAGCTGCGACAGCAGGCCATCGAACTCGCCGTCGGGGACGAGGATTCACCGCTTTACGGCGCCGACGCCGACGCCATCGTCGTACGGGGAGGGCGACTGCATCTCCAGGACAACCCCGCACGAGGGGAGACCTACCGGCAACTCCTGACCCGCAACGACCGTACCCACCTCGAGACCCTCGGCTCCTGGACACCGGGGCAGTCCCGCTCCTCCATGTACGCCTACGGCGCGGTGTTCGCCGAGGTCGCCGTCGACGCCCGCCTGGGCCTGGTCCGGGTGCGGCGGATGCTCGGTGTCTTCGACGCGGGCCGCATCATCAGCCCCAAACTGGCCGACAGCCAGGCCATCGGCGCCATGACCGGCGGCATCGGCGGGGCCCTGTTGGAACACACGGTCACCGACCACCGCGACGGCCGGATCGTCAACGCCAACCTGGCCGACTACCTCGTGCCCGTCAACGCCGACGTTCCCGAGCTGAAGGCGATCTACGTCGACGGCCGGGACGACGAGGCCGACCCCCTCGGGGTCAAAGGCCTCGGCGAGGTCGTCCTCGTGGGTGTGGCACCCGCGATCGCCAACGCCGTCTTCCACGCCACCGGCCGACGGGTGCGGGAGCTGCCCATCACGGCCGAGTCCCTGCTCTGAGTCGAGCCCGGGGCCGCGGTCGGTGAGCACGCACCACTGCCCCGGGCCCGGAGCCGCCACTCCTGGAGATCCCACCCATGCTGAACATCGCGGACACGCTGCACAATTGGTGCCGCGAGGGCCACCCATTCGCCCTCGCCACCGTCGTCCAGGTCAGCGGCAGCGCACCGCTGCCCGTCGGCACCGCGCTGGCCGTGGACGCCAACGGCACCGTAATCGGCAGTGTGTCCGGAGGCTGTGTGGAGGGCGCCGTCTACGAGCTGTGCCAACTCCTGCTCACGGGGGACGAACCCCCGACTCGGGAACGGTTCGGCTACTCCGACGACGATGCCTTCGCCGTGGGTCTGACCTGCGGCGGCGAACTCGAGGTCCTGGTACAGCGGATCGATCCCTCCGATCATCCCCACCTCACCGTGGCCCTCGACGAGGTGACGTCCGGACGGCCCGCCGCCGTGGCCCAGATCATCGACGGACCCGAAGAACTCCTCGGCAGGATCCTGAGCGTCACCGGCGACGGCAGCACGCACGACGCAGCCGTGGACGGCGAGGACTGGGAAGGTGCGGTGGCGGCCCAGACGCGCGCACTGCTGCACGTGGGCCGTAGCGACCGGGTCGAGGTCGGCGGAGAGTCGACGGCCTGCCCGGAGAGGCTGTCCGTCCTCGTCCACACCCATGCGTCCCGCCCCCGGATGCTGATCTTCGGCGCCATCGACTTCGCCGACGCTCTGAGCAAGATCGGCGACTTCCTCGGCTACCGGGTCACGGTGTGCGACGCCCGCCCTGTCTTCGCCACCCCCGCCCGCTTCCCGCACGCCGACGACGTCGTGGCCGATTGGCCGCACCGCTATCTCGCCGAGACGGAAGTGGACCCCCGTACCGTCATCTGCGTCCTCACCCACGACGCCAGGTTCGACATCCCCCTGCTGCACCAGGCGCTGGGCCTGCCGGTGGGGTACGTGGGCGCGATGGGCTCACGCCGCACCCACGAAGACCGCCTGGAACGACTGCGGGAGGCCGGCGTCCCGCAGGAACACCTGGCCCGCCTGTACTCCCCGATCGGCCTCGACCTCGGCGCCCACACTCCCGAAGAGACGGCCATCTCCATCGGCGCGGAGATCATCGCCCACAGCCATCAAGGCTCGGGAACGCCCCTTACCGGGACCACGGGCCCCATCCATCACCGCCGGACACCGGCGTGAGCGTGGCTGGGAACTCCCGCTGCTCAGCCCGGGTGCTTCTCGGTGGGGATCGCACCGTGACCTTGATCCGCCTGGTCGAGGAGGACCATGGCGGCGTAGTCCGGCGTGTCCGGCAGGGCGTAGTACGTCACCAGGCGATGCCCCTGGGTGCCTTCGATCAACAGGGACTGATAGCGCAGGGTGAGAGTGCCGACCTCAGGGTGCCGCATCGTCTTGTGTCCCTGGGCGAATGCCCTCACGTCGTAGGACTCCCACAGATGTGTGAACTCCAGGCTCTTGAGGAGCAGTTCGTCGACAAGCTCGGCGAGGTCGGGAGCGTCCGGGTCGGTGCCCGCGAGGGCACGCAGCCGGGCGACGCAGCCACGCGTCGTCACCTCCCAGTCCGGGAACAGCTCGCGGGCCATGGGATGAAGGAAGACGTACCGCGCGATGTTGCGCTGCTTGACGGGCCAGCGTTCGATCCCGGCCAGCGTCCGCAGTCCTCCCGGGTTGGCGGCGAGCAGGTCCATGGTGCGACTGAGCACGCGGGCGGGGAAAGGCCGCAGACGTTCGAGCAGCAACTCGGTACCGGGGTCCACGGAACGGCTGGGCGCGCCCTGGCACGGAGACCGACTGCGGGCAGCACGCAGGCAGATGTCGTGCAGGTGCTTGTGCTCGGCATCCCCTAGGCGCAACGCACGTGCCAGGGCATCGAGGACGGCAGGGCTGGGGTGGCTCTCCCGGCCGCGCTCCAAGCGAGCGTAGTAGTCGATACTCACCCCCGCGAGGGTGGCCAGCTCCTCCCGCCGCAGCCCCGGCGTCCGGCGCAGACCCGGGCCCGCCGTGATGCCGACCTCTTCAGGGCTGACTTCCGTCCGGCGGGCGCGCAGAAAACGGCCGAGCTCGGTACCACTGCTTCTTTTCTGCTGCTCACGTGCCACACCCTCAGTGTGACAGCCTCCGACCGCGACCGGCCGATACGGAGCTTGCCCACTTGTACTCGGCGCCTTGTCCCTCAAGGACCCTCAAGAACCACACCGCAGCGACATGCCGCAATTCAAGTGGCCCAAACAACCACTACGCCCCATTCACCCGCAATGTGAGGCGCCCTGTCATGCCCCGGAACGCTGCTCCCTGGCACGACACGGTCTGCCACGGGCCAGCGCCGAAGGCCAAGCTGAACCTGCGCTGGTGATCACTTCACAAACACAGAGGGGATGTGCACATATGGCAGACGGAACCTCCCGGGCTCAGCAACTACTCGGCGATCTCGCACCGAAGATGGTCGAGTTGACCGATGAGGTGCTGTTCGGTGACGTGTGGAAACGGGAAGGCCTCTCCCCACGCGATCGCAGCCTGATCACCGTGTCCGTCCTCGCGGCCACCTATCGGCCCGAGCAGCTCAACAGCCACCTTCGCCTGGCCCTGCAGAACGGCGTCACCAAAGACGAGCTCGTCGAAGCCCTCACTCACGTGGCCTTCTACGCCGGATGGCCCAGCGGAATGGGAGCTCTCACACAGCTGAAAGCCATCGTCGAAGAAGCCGAAGAAACGGACTAGAGGCGGGACAGCATGGAGTTCCTCAAGAAGAAGCCTTCGTCGAAGGGTCCTGCGGAGCGGTTCACCGGCGACGTCTGGGTGGACATGATCACGGAAGGCGTGGCGACCTCCCGGCTCCGGACGGGTGTGGTGCGCTTCGCGCCCTGCGCCCGCACCGCCTGGCACCGGCACGCCGTCGGGCAGACCCTGCACGTCACCGAGGGAATCGGTCTGGTGCAGGCCCGCGGCGGCGAGGTCATGGTCATGCGCCCGGGCGACACTGTCCACACCCCTCCCGGCGAGTGGCACTGGCACGGCGCCGCACCCGACCACTTCATGACCCACCTCGCCCTATCGGAGACCACCGGTGACCCCGGCGTACCCGACGTCGAGTGGGGCGAACACGTGACAGACGTCGAGTACGGAGGAACCAGCAAGTGAACCGCAGAAACATGGTGAAGGGGCTCGCCGCGGCCGCGGCGGCGGCCGGCTCGGAGGCGTTCGGCGAGTCCAGACATGAGGCCATGACGGGCGGCGACCACGGTGCTGCCGGACCACTCAGGATCCAGAAGCAGGGAAGCTTCACGGTCGGCGGCACCGTGATCAGCGAGCCCGGCACGTCCGACCCTCCCAGCCGCCGGTCCAGGGCGACCTCCGCGAACGTCGCCGCGTAGGCGTACATGGAGAAGCGGGACTCAGCAGGCGTGTAGGGACCCAGCTTCTCCAGATGGGTGACGTTGTGGCGGGCGAGCAGCCGTCGGCAGGACTCCCCACGCATCGGGTGTCCTTCACGAAGAGCCGTCCGGCCCGTAGGGCGTCGACATCGACATCGACACGGTACAACGGTGAGTCCTTGTCCTCGACCGCGAGTTGGACCGCCTGTCGGCGCACCTGGTCGCAGGCGCCCTGGATTGCGGAGCCGACGCTCACCATCGTCTGCGAACCGCCGTGCACAGGTGCAGGGGGCATGTCGGAGTCACCCGGAAGTCCACATGCCGGGTGGTCAGGCCGAGGGCGTCGGAGGCTACCTGGGTCATCGAGGTGTAGGTGCCCGGGCCCATGTCGCTGGCCGCGGACCGGACCAGCGCGGTGCCGTCCGCGTCCAGGCGCACCGAGGCCTGGGACGCGCTGCGCAGGGTGTGGTAGGCGCCAGCGGCCACGCCCGTGCCGATCAGCCAGTTCCCATCGGTGGTGGACCGGGGCCCGGGGTCGCGGCGGTCCCAGCCGAACTCGCGGGCGCCCACGGTGTAGCACTCGCGCAGTCTGCGGGTGGAGAACGGCAGCCCGCTGGACTCGTCGTCGTCAGGTTCGTTGCGGCGGTGCAGTTCGAGCGGGTCCAGGCCGAGTTCGTAGGCCAGTTCGTCGAGGGCCGACTCGATGGAGATCGCGGCGCTGGCGTATCCCGGGCCGCGCATCGGCGTGGAAGTGTTCGCGTCCGGCCGGCGCCACCGACTCGCACACCGTACGCACGTTGGGCATGCTGTAAGCATGCGGCCAGGGGCGTCGATGTTCTCGCGGAACTTCTCGTAACCGGACGTCTCGCCCGCCGCCTCGTGGACCATCGCGGTCAGGCGACCGCGCCTGTCACTGCCCAGGCGGCCCGCGTACTCGTACGCGGGCCGGAACCCCAGCTGAAAAACAGCTGCCGACGCGTGAGCACCAGCTTGACCGGGCGATTCACCTCGCGGGCGGCCATCGCGGCGATGGTGATGGCGGCCAGCTGCGCAGTGAGTTGCCGAAGGCGCCGCCGACGAACGGCGAGATGACCCGCACCTTCTCCTTGGCTATGCCGAACTTGGCCGCGAGATCGTCGCGCGTACCGCGCACCCACTGGGTCTTGTCCCACAGCGTGAGCTGGTCACCGTCCCGCCGGGCGACGGTGGCGTGCGGCTCCATCGCGTTGTGATGGTTGCGGGCCATCCGGTACGTCAGATCCAGCCTTCGACCGTCCACACGGGACAGCGGGGCGCCGACGGCTGCCTGCGGCTGTGGGCTCACTTGGTTGCTCCTACTGTGAGGCTGGTGCTCTACTGCGACGCTTCTTCCCTGATCTTCTGGAGGGCGTCGTTGAAGCCGTCCGGGGTGCCGCTCGAACCTGCGACGCGGTCGAGGTTCACGCCGTCGATGTCCTGGCCGACAACGAGGTCCGGAACGGCGTCGGCGAAGCGTTCCTGGTAACCACGCGACGTCTCATTCGTCGCATGGGGCTCTACCCCGACCTCGGTGATCACACCGTTGTCCAGGGTGAGCGAAACACCGATGCTGGAGCCCTGGGTGCCGTACTCACCGTCGGCGCTGTACTCACCGTCCGTGTAGGCGCCGCCCGGCGCTGAGGCCGCTCCGGTCTCCGTGGCGGCTCTGCTGCTCGAAGTCGGCGGCGAGCTCGTCGTATCCGTGTCGTCCGATGACGAGCATCCGGCGAGGGCGACAGTGGCGGAGATCCCCATCATCGCCGCAGTCGCGAACTTCTTGCTCAGGACTGCCATATCTCCCGTCCCTCCAGGGGTTGGCCATCCGTATGAATCTTCAGCTGACGTCCATCCTGCTGCTCCGGTCGCGCGCGTGGCAGACCGCGCTATGCCAGGGAGCGCTGTTCAGGGGTCTGACAGGGCCCCTCACCGCCGTCCGCCGGGCCGCCACGTCCCCAACCGGGCCGGCACCGCCCTGGCGGCCCTTCCTGTTGAGGATCCCGGCCGACTCCGTCTGTAGCAGACAAGCGGTCCGTCCGGGAGGAATGTTGGGGGCCCTGTTGCTCCCCTGACCAACGCTCCCTGGCACAACGCGCCCTGTCGCGGGGTGAGCTCTTCCGGCAAGCTTGTTCACGAGCGCCGGAAACCTGCGCGACTCCACCGAAGGCGTGAGACCAGTACGGCCACTCAACGGCGTACCGCTTTCGGCCACCGAAGATTCCCAGAGCGACACAAAAAGGGAATGTCTCTTTCCCGCTCTCCCCGGACGAAAGTCGAATGAATGAGAACGGCCGAAAGGACGCGCATGCCGCGGGACAAGGCATCCCTGTGCGTTCTTGTTCTGGCCGCTCTCCTGGTGACCCTGCATTTCATCGGTGGGATGGTGCCCGGCGCGTTCGGGTCCGCCACCCACGTGCCTGCCCCGGCGCCTTTGGCATGGTCCGCGAGCGTGGACGCCGCCGCCGGCCCCTCCGACGAGTTCGCCACCTGCGGCGACGTCGGGCAGATCGTGGACCCGTCCTCCTCGCTGGCGGGTCGTGACCGCCACCGCCCCGCCACGGAGCCCTCCATCGGCGGTGTCCGGGGAGATGAACTCACCGGGCTGCCCCAAAGCGGCCTTACTACGCCGCAGCTCGCGTCGAGATCCGCAAGAGCCGCTCCCTCACTCGCAGCACTTCAAGTGTTCCGCCGCTGAGACGACCTGCGGCCGGGCTGACGCGACACACGCCGGGCACCATGTTCGCCCAGTGCTTCGACGTGAGAGCTGTCGTCATGCCCGCCTGAGCGCGGTGCCGGCCTCCCCAGGTTCTGTTCATCACCTGCGCCGGCTCATGGGTCGTCCACCCTCTGATCACCGGCACGCCCAGGTGCGCTCTTTCGGACCGTGGACCGTGGGGCGACACACTCCTCTCCCTACGCGTCCCCACTGCCCACGATCGAGGCTGCCGGCATCGAATCGTGTGCTGACGACCTGATCCACGTACCGACGCCGCGCGTCCGGCCCACGCAGACCACTCCCGCCCCGGAAGAGACGTCGAAGACCAGGCCGTCGCCGAGGCAAGCCGTGTGGCGAAGTTCCTTCGCCAGGACTTCGCAGGTGACTTGTACGTCGATCGGCAACGCAACTCGCCGGGAGGACGGTCATCGACCTCACACGGACGTACAACCGGGCAATCCACGCAACGCAGACAGGAAGAACACTCGATGGGTCAGACCTCGAAGTCGGCCGATGACGAAAAGCTCATCGGCTCGGCAGGCCACCAGCGCAAGCTCCTGCTGGAAAGGGCCCGCGCGTGAAGCCGAAACACAAAATGGTCGTCCTGATTGCTGTTGCCGCCCTGACCATGGCGGCACTCATCTACGTCAACCTGCAAAAGGTGCGGGACACGGGCCCGCGAGGAGTTTCCTCGGTGAGCAACACCAAGACGCCCGAGGCCGGGCAACGGTCGAACAAGCTTGACCGGACAGACCGGGTGGAGTCCTAGAAATGCTACGTAAGCTGCTGTTCTGGAGCTTCGCGGTCGTCTTTCCGCTCCCACTGGTGTTCACATACGATTTCGTGGCCACAACAGTGCCTCCATCCCTGAAGTTCTACATCTTCCTCGGCCTGATCGCGTATGCATGGTGGCTGTTGTCCATCGCGCTCAGCACGAGGCCGTCGTGGCTGGACCGTTTCGTGGGACTGCCGTCCATTTACGGGCTTCATGGAATGCTCGGCGTGCTGGCGATCGGTATGGCCTATGTGCACCGCGAGTACTCCTACTCGCCGACCCCTCTGGCCCGAAACCTGGGCGATTGGGCGTTCTACGGATTTCTCGGGGTGCTGTGCTTCTCGGTGTTCTTCCTGAGCGGGTGGCTGGTCGACAGGTCAAGGCTGCTACTGCGAGCCAAGGGGCTTCTGGAGATTGTTTTTCGTCACCAGCTCGTCGTGTGGATTCATCGCATCAACCTGGTGATCGTGGCGATGATCTGGCTGCATGCCCACCTACTCGTGCGAACCAACCAGTACTTTTCGTTCATGGTGCTCTTCGATTTGTACACAGTGACGGTGCTGTCCGTCTACGCCTGGAAGAAATTGATCGCATCCGACACTTATCTGACAGGTACCGTCATAAGCAATGACGCTCTCGGCGGGTCGACCCGCAGGGTGTCGGTGGATCTCGACAGCAAGACGGCGACCTTGCGGCCAGGGGACTTCTTCTTCCTCCGTTTCGAGGGGTCCTCTGCTGTGAGCAGAGAATGGCATCCCTTCTCGGTGACCGACGACAATCAGGAGACCCTGACCTTCACTATTCGTCAGCACGGAGACTTCACTCGCCGCCTCGACAACGTCGAGGTGGGAACCCGCATGCGTTTGGAGGGGCCGTTCGGCCGCTTCGAATCGATCGTCCAGAATCGGGACCGTGAAGCTCCGCTCGTCCTCGTCGGGATGGGCGCGGGCGTGTCGCCGCTGCTCAGCCTGGCAGCAGCTCACCACACCGACCGAGAGATTCACCTGCTATGGGCGGTGCGCAGCCCGGAAGACGCCTATTTCCACGACGTGCTCAAGGAGTACGAGGCGGCGCCTGGCAGCCGATTGCATGCCACTGTCAGTGTCGGCCGGTTCCGCCGCGAAGATCTCGCCGGCATATTGTCTGCCGAGGCGGTCGCGAAGGGCAATTTCTTCATCGTGGGACCGAACCTCGCCGTGTTGGCAAACCAGCGCCTGCTGCGACGAATAGGAGTCTCCGCACGACGCATACACCAAGAACGGCTCACCATGTAGACGGCGTACCGCCCTTCTACACAAGATCGAGTTCAGCGATGATACGGAGTTTACTGAGATGACCAGCACGACACGTCGCAAATTTCTCACATTGGCCGGCGCAGCTTTGGCTGGGGCCGGCGTCGCGGGCTGCTCGATGATAGGGGGAGACGACACCTCTCGCGCTTCGGGGCCCGCGAAAATCGACCGACCTCTGGACAAGACGCGCACTCTGGTCACCTATTTTTCGATGCCAGAAACCGATGCCCCGGACAACATGACCGAAGACGAGGAAAACAGCACACACGTCGTCGACGGAAAAGTACTCGGGAACACCCAGTACGTCGCGCAAATCATCGAGAAACGCACCGAAGGCGACGTGTTCCGTATCGAGACGGCAGAAGCTCTGCCCCTTGATCACGGCACGCTTGAGGACCTCGCGCTCCAACAGCAGGAGTCAAACGAAAGGCCGAAACTCAAAGCCCTGATCCCGAACCTTCAAGAGTATGACACCGTGTTCATCGGTTACCCAATCTGGTGGTACGACCTACCGATGCCGGTGTACACATTCCTTGAGCAGCATGACTTCAGCGGAAAGAACATCATCCTGTTCAGCACTCATGGCGGAAACCGCCTGGGGGAAACCGTGGAAGCCATCACTGAAAAACTTCCCGATTCCACTGTCATCAGTAATGCGTTCACGATCTCGCGGGACGATATGGACAATGCCGAGTCCGAGGTGAGTGACTGGCTCGACAGCCTTGGCTAAGGAGCCCTTCAGAGCCAGAGCAGGCATGTCAGGCAGGTGAGGATGCGGCTCCCGGGCACCTCACGGTCTGCCACACAGCGGCCGAGGACGCGAAGGGGGGTAGCAAAGGACATCCCACAGGAAGTAGCGGTCGTGATCGATGTCGGGCCAGGCACACCAAATACCTCAGGGCAGGCTGCCCTGGGCGGACAGGAAACGCGAACCGACCGGTTCTCCTTCGAGGCCATCGGCACGGATTGGCGGATCGACACGGACGAGCCGATGGGCGCGTGTCTGCGTGCCCGCATCCTGGAGCGGGTCCGGCGGTTCGACGCCACGTACTCCCGCTTCCGTCCGGATTCACTGGTGTCCCGGATCGCCGCCGCTCATGACGGGGGCCGGTTCGATTTCCCCGAGGACTCCATCAAGCTGTTCGCTCTCTACGACTGTCTGTACACGGCCACCGAGGGCGCCGTGGATCCGCTCGTCGGCCGGCAGCTGGAGCTCCTCGGCTACGACCCGTCCTACTCCCTCACGCCCGCGCCCGAAGAGGTGCGGGCGGCCGAGCGTGCCCGGGGTCGCACGACCTGGGTCACGGACGTCGTCCGGGACGGCACGGCGCTTGTCACGCGGCGGCCGCTGGTGATCGACGTGGGAGCGGTCGGCAAGGGCTACCTGGTCGACCTCCTCTCGGCGATCCTCCGCGAGGCCGGCCACACCCGGTTCGTCATCGACGGGAGCGGGGACCTGCTCCACGCGGGCGGGCGGACCTTCCGGGTCGGCCTGGAGCACCCCTTCGATCCCAAGCGGGTGATCGGCGTGGCCCACCTGAGAGATCAGGCACTGTGCGCGTCCGGGGTCGCCCGGCGGGCGTGGGGCGAGGGTCTGCACCACGTGCTCGACGCGAGGACCGGTGTCCCGGTGGGAGGAGTGGTCGCCACCTGGGTCGTCGCCGACGAGACCGCGCTCGCCGACGGCCTGGCGACGGCGCTGTTCTTCACCGACATGTCGCGGCTCGCGGAGACCTTCCCGTTCGCCTACGTGCGGATGTATGCCGACGGGCGCGTCGACCGTTCTCCGAACTTCGCAGGCGAGCTCTTCACCTGAGGGAACACTGCCCGGGCCTCATGACGTCGACAAGCAAGGAAGACATGTCAGCCCTGAGAAAGAAGATCACCGCGACGCTGGTGGGAATCTCTGCCACTGCCACGATCGCAGGTTGCGCCGTCACGGATACCGAGCCGGACAGCGCGGCTTCCCCGTCCGCTTTGAACACCAGCCCCGCCTCTTCCGGCTCCGCTTCGCATCGCGGCCCGTACGACGACGGCGAGTACTCCGTGGACGGCGAGTACGGAACCCGGGGCTCAAGTATCGGGGTGGCCATCACGCTCGAAGACGACGAGATCACCGCTGCCGAGGTCACCCCTCACGCGACGAACAAGACCTCACTCGCGTTGCAGAGGCGCTTCGCCGACGCGGTACCGGCACTCGTGGTCGGCCGGGACATCGACGACGTGAGTCTCGACCGTGTGGCGGGGAACAGCCACACGCCCGCCGGCTTCAACGACGCACTCGAAAAGATCAAGGCTGAAGCCACCGGGTGACGCGGTCCGCAAGCAGGTCGTAGGGGCTCATCCGGCCCGGGGGCATCTCGGCCCTACGGGCTCATGAGCCCGTAGGCAGCATCTCAAAGGAAGGACCGCGCAAGGTCGTGGCCGTCATATTCGCATTCGTCAGTGCCGCCGTACTGGCACTGTTCGGCGCACTCCACTGGTACGTGTGGCGCCGTCTCATACAGGACACAACACCCAAGGGCTCGCTGCTCCGCCGAGCGGGAAGCGTCCTCTTCGTGGCCGGCCCGCTGCTGTCGATGGCTGCCATGACAGCGGAGGGTGACGCTGTCCCCTTCCTTCTGCAGCAGATCCTGGCCTGGCCCGGGTACCTGTGGATGGCGCTGTTCGTCTACCTGCTGCTCACAGCGCTGGCCGGTGAGGCCGTCCGGCCGGTGCTCCGGCGGTGGCTCGCGCGCCGGGGCGCCGGGACAGACCAGCCGCAGCGGGGCCTGCCGACGACGCAGTCCACGAAGGCGCAAGCGGCTGACTCCGGCGTGGAGGAACTCGTCTCGGTCGGCGAGCCACCGTCCGGGGCGACGCATCGCGGCGACGCCGCTGCCGCACGAGGCCCGGCCGGGCCCGTCGCCGTGCCGGACCCCCCGCACGCACCGGAGCAGCCCACGCCGTCGGCCGGCACCGCCCCCACGGGCCCGTCACGCCGCCTCTTCGTGTCCCGCGTCGTGGGCGGAACCGCCGCGGCCGTGGCCGTCGGTACCGTGGGCCACGGCACATACGGTGTGCTGCGCGGGCCGAAGGTGAAGCGTCTCACCGTTCCGCTGGCCAAACTTCCAGGCAGCGCGCACGGGTTCCGCATCGCGGTCGTCAGCGACGTCCATGTCGGTCCCATCCTGGGCCGCGGTTTCGCCCAGCGGGTCGTCGACACCATCAACGCGACCCAGCCCGACCTGATCGCGGTCGTCGGCGACCTGGTGGACGGCAGCGTCGAGAACCTCACCCCGGCAGTGGAACCGCTCGCCGGGCTCCGGGCCCGGCACGGCACGTACTTCGTCACCGGCAACCACGAGTACATCTCCGGTGCCGAACCGTGGATCGAGAAAGTACGGGACCTGGGGCTGCGCCCGCTGGAGAACGCCCGTACCGAACTGCCCGGCTTCGACCTGGCCGGCGTCAACGACGTCCGGGGCGAAGAAGAGGGCCAGGGCCCGGACTTCGGCAAGGCTCTCGGCGACCGCGACCGTTCCCGCGCCGCCGTTCTCCTCGCCCACCAGCCCGTCGTCATCGACGACGCCGTCCGCCATGGTGTCGACCTCCAGCTCTCCGGCCACACTCACGGCGGCCAGCTCTGGCCCGGCAACTACTTCGCCGAACTGGCCAACCCCACCGTCGCCGGCCTGGAACGCTACGGCGACACCCAGCTGTACGTCAGCCGCGGCGCCGGCGTCTGGGGCCCACCCGTCCGCGTGGGCGCACCGTCCGACATCACCGTCGTCGAACTCGCCTCAAGACAGGCATAGTCCCCGGACGGCTACGCACCCGCGCTCCCACCGGCCGGGTCGCACCCCGGCTTGCTCCCGATGCGAGTGCCGCGACGATCGGCAGGCCTCACCGCGCCTTCCCGGCGCAACTGACATCTTCGTCCAAGAGAGGGAGGAGCACCAAGGCGTCACGTACGACCTAACGGTGGCCCGTGTCCCGTCTGCCTGCAACCCCAGCGCGTGTGCCTGCACGGAGGACGCCGAGCAATCGGAGCAGGGGCGGCCGGCGTGAGCCCGGGTGAAGGGAAAGAGCGAGAGGCACCGACTCAAGCCGCCGAACCGTGTAACGGCCACCGGGCGAGTGGGCCGAAGGGTGATCGGCCTCGCCGCCCAACGGGGCCTCGTTTCCCGTCCTTTACTTCCGGAAACAATCAGCGAGGGCGCAGAACGCTGACCACCAACGGCCTTGAGCCTTGAAGCACGAAATCCACTCACTGATCAGTTCAGCATCGCCACGTCGTGGTGCGGCCTCGCGGGCCGTTCCAGCCGAGTGGGGCCATGCCCGGGCCGAGAGCCCTCCGCCGGGCGTGGGGGGTAGTGCCGTTACCTGGCACTACACGCCCTCCCATCCCGATGGTCACGCTGATTGAATCTGACTGTCCGGCACCATCGAAACCAGACAACGCCCATCGCCGGACGAGCGTGGGCATCATCCGAAGCTACGGACGTGGCCAGAACGCCGCCGGACGAAGTGCCCAGGTGTTCATCTCCCACTCCGACTGCTCGACGAGGCCCGCCCCGTCTACGGGGCCTGTTCAGGCCAGGACAGAAAGCTGACCAGGGCAACAGGGTCTGCTTCTTCGTCACCGATGGTGATGCGCCGAGGGTGCTCTCAACAGACGACCATGAGGAAGGCAACCCATGCACGAACATGACGGCACGCCGAACGGCGACTCGACAGACCGCGGCCGTCGCGGCTTCCTGGGCGCGGCCGCACTCGCAGCGACCTCGCTAATCGCCGTGACGGGAGCCACAGCGACACCGGCGCACGCGGCACAGCCCGCCATGGGTGCCGGGGTACCCACCCGCCGCCATGACCAGGTGACCGCGGCGATCACGCAGACCGGCCACCGCAGGCTCGGACGGTTGACGGTCTCCGGTATCGGCCTCGGCACCCAGACCATGCCGGGCAACCTCTACGGCCCCGTCACCAGCCGCAAGGACATGATCACCCTCATCCGCACAGCCGTCGACCAGGGGGTGACGTTCTTCGACACGGCCGAGGCGTACGGGCCTTGGGAGTCGGAGCGGATCGTCGGTGATGCCCTGCGGCTCGTCCGCGACGACGTAGTGATCGCGTCCAAGTTCGGCTGGGACATCGACCCGGATACCGGAGCACGCAACGGCCTGAACAGCCGCCCAGAACACATCCGTCGGGCCGTCGACGGCATGCTCAGGCGCCTCAGGACCGACCACATCGACCTGCTCTACCAGCACCGGGTCGATCCCACCGTCCCGATCGAGGACGTCGCGGACACGGTGAAGGACCTCATGGCCCAGGGCAAGGTGCTGCACTGGGGCCTCTCCGAGCCGGGCCTGCAGACCGTCCGCCGGGCCCACGCCATCCAGCCGCTCACCGCGATACAGAACGAGTACTCCACACTGTGGCGCGGACCGGAGGAGAACGTCCTGCCGCTCTGCGAGGAACTCGGCATCGGCTTCGTGTGCTGGGCACCACTGGGCATGGGCTTCACCACCGGCACGATGAGTCCGTACACCCGATTCGCGGAGGGAGACCGCCGGACCGCGTTCCCCCGCAACAGCGAGGACAACCTGGCCGCCAACATGCCACTGGTGCAACTGCTCCAGAAATGGGCCGTACGCAAGGGCGCCACCCCCGCCCAGATCGACCTCGCCTGGCTGATGGCACAGAAGCCCTGGATCGTACCGATCCCCAGCACCACCAGGCTGTCCCACCTCCTGGAGAACATCGGCGCCGAAGAAGTCAGGTTCACCCGCGACGAACTCCAGGAACTCAACGCCTCCATCGCCCGCATCACCATCCACGGCGACCGTCTCCCGCCGGAGGCCCTCGCCATGACGGGTGTCGAAGCACCGCCCCGCTGACCGACCGCACGGGACGTGACGCCCCGCCCCCGGCCGGAACATCCCGTACGCCGACGGGATGTTCCGGCCGGGGACACCCGCCCGGTCGAGTTGAGGCACTCCGTGACCAGGTGCAGATACGCCCGCTCGCCAAGAATGAAGAGTGACGTCAATACGGGTGCCGCCGACAGCGCGTGGATCACGCAGGTGCTGCAGGACGCTGACACGACATCGACTCCTTCGTGATCGTGGGTACGGCAGATGTCCACGACGCCTTCGAGGCCTGGAACCTCCCGAGGCCGCACATGGGGCCTTGGCACACGCTTCAGGGAACGCTCTTCGTCCTGGACTCCGAGCGACGAGATCAAGGACGCTTTGCTGCGGTTCTTCCAGGGCATGGCCAGCCGCTAAAGCGCAGCTACGAGGGCACCTCAGCTGAACTGTCCGCGTAGGTCACCACATCCGGACAGCGGCCATCCTTGCGTAAACGCAGCACAATCCTTAAAGACGCCGAAATGCGCGTCTGTGCAGGTCAGAGGCGAGAAAAACCGCACCTCTGTAGGTCTCCGCCGCCGGGTAGGCAACCCGAGTCCCCGTCCGGCGCCGACCTCTCCCAGCTCACGACCAAGATCCGGATCATGCGCGGGCCAAAGGCTGCCCGCTTCCCTTCACACGTCGCATTCGCACTGGTCAGGGCCATGCGCACGGTGTACCACCAGCAGACGAAGAATCTACTGGCACTAGTGTGATGCGCCAGAAATGACGAGACTAAGTCTGTTTCAGGTTTCAGTGGTCGGCGGGTTGATTTTGGTGAGGTAGTCGGCGAGGGAGTTGAGGATCTCGTCGGCGGTCTTGGTCCAGGTGAAGGGCCTGGGGTTCTCGTTCCATCCGTCGACCGCTCGGCACCACGAAATTCCCGGCACCTTGCCACACCCTCGCAGCCAAGAGGCCGCCTGACCAGCGACGCAATGCGCCTGATGGCCCATCAGGACGAGCCTCTAATGAGCGTCACGATGCCTCGGAGAGCGTCATTTCAGCGTCGAGATCGCCCGTAACGCCCATGGTGCACATAGCGCACACCACGCGAACCCGCAGGTCAGACGGCCTTTGCGGCCGGTTCAAGGATCGCCACGCACTCCACCCAGGACGGCACGTACTGACTCGCCAAACCCCGACTCCCTGAAAATGAGCACGAAAGACTCGCTAAGTTCGAAGATCCTCGCACCAGCCCTGCGGCAAAGCCCTGGCCCAGCAGGCCAGCAGCCCTTCGTTCCATGGCACTGCCGACGCCCCCTGCCGCTAGGCAGTCAGTCCGGCCAGCAGCGCCAGAGCACCGCCCTTAGGGGTCACCAAATCATCTGAGGGAGCGTCAGCTAAGTCAGCAACGAGTCAGCACGAGTGCGATCAACGGTGACCAGAGATGGCCGAACCCGCACACCTGCATCGACCGCTTCTCCTTACTGACCTGCAAACTTGCAGGTCAGTAAGGAGAAGCGACGAGCACGCTGTCTGTCTTGGACGATCCCCCGCGTCGCCCAAGACAGACAGCGTCCATCCAGCCCACCAGGCCCGACAGGGCGGTCGGCAGGGACGTGCCGAGTATACTGGCTTGGAGCCAGTCAACGCAGGAGTCCTGCATGTCCCCGCGAAGCGCATCGGTCAATGAAGAACTTCGTCGGCGTTCCCGCGAACGGCTTCTGCAGGCCACCGTGGACCTGGTCGAGGAGCGCGGTTTCGACGGGACGACCCTGGCCGACATCGCCGACCGGGCAGGCGCGGCGCGCGGACTGGTCTCGTACTACTTCCCCGGCAAGCGCCAGATGTTCCAGTCGGCCGTGCACCGGCTGATGCACCGCACCCTGCGGGCTGCCCTGGAACGCGAGCCGCGGACCGACGACGGACGGGAGCTGCTGGCGCGGGCCATCGACTCCGTCATCGGTCTCACGGTCGACCACCCGGTGGTGATGCGCGCCCATATGGCGGGCATTCTGCAGGCCGAGGGCTTCGTCCAGTGCGCCGAGCAGCAGCGGCTCGCGGAGCTGCTGCGCGAGACGATGAAGCGGTACGGGTCGAACGACGTGGACAGCGACTATCCGCTGCTGCGCGCGCTGATGATGGGCGCGGTGTTCGCGATTCTGCTGCCGGGGGCGGGGATGCCGCTGGTCAGCCTGCGGGGCGAGCTGTTCCACCGGTACGGCCTGGACCCCGCGTACGCCGCTCCGCCGGGCGGGGAGCCCGCCCGGCGGAACAACTCATGACCTCATGACTCCGGCGGTCCGGCCGCCCCGTCAGCGGCCGGCCGCGCCGGTCAGTTGCGGAAGTCCTCGAAGTAGTCAGGCTGCGTCTGGACGTTGAGCTCGTCCATCTTCACCCTCTTCGCCTCGTCCGTCCGGCGGTCGTCGAGCCTGATGACGTCCAGGCCCTTGGCGATGTCGTTCGAGTAGATGTAGCCGTTGTAGTAGTACGCCGACCACGGGCCGGCCGTGGTGACCTGGTCGAGGGTGACCGGGCCGCGCTCGAAGTAGCCGATCTCCTTCGGCTTCGAGGAGTCGGTGAAGTCCCAGACCGAGATACCGCCCTGGTACCAGGCCTGGACCATGATGTCCTTGCCCTTGACCGGGATCAGCGATCCGTTGTGCGCCACGCACACCTCGGCGTCCGCCTGCGGACGGTCGATCTTGAAGTAGCTCTTGAACTTCAGCTTCCGGCTGTCACCCTTGCCCTCGATGTCGTAGATGCCGTCGGCACCACGCTTCGGGCCGATCTCCTCGTTGCAGGTGGCCGCGCCGCCGCCGCCGAGCTCGTCGGTGAAGACGACCTTGTTGGCGCGCTGGTTGAAGGTCGCGGAGTGCCAGAACGCGAAGTTCACATTGTCCTGGACGCGGTCGATGACCCTCGGCTGCTCCGGGTTCTTGATGTCGAACAGGATGCCGTCACCCATGCACGCACCGGCGGCGACGTCCTTGGAGGGAAGCACCGTGATGTCGTGGCAGCCGGTGGTCGCCGAGACGCCCGGGTTGGTGGGCGCGCCGGGGTTGCCGCCGTCCGGGAACAGGATCGGGAAGTCGACGACCGCCGACTTCTCGGGCGCGTTGCGCGGCACCTTGATGATGCTGATGCCGTCGTGCGGCGGCTGGCAGTCCGGGAACGCGGCGCTGGGCGAGTACGACGAGACGTACACGTACACGTTCTTACCGTCGGGCACGAGCGTGTTCGTGTGCGAACCGCACGCGGTCTCGACAGCGGCGACGTACTCGGGGTTGCGCTTGTCGCTGATGTCGAAGATCTTCATGCCCTCCCAGGACGACTTCTCCGTCGCCGGCTGCGAGACGCTGGAGCAGGAGTTGTCACTGCGCGAGGAGTCCGTCGACAGGAAGAGCAGGTCTCCCGAGACGGATATGTCGTTCTGCCCGCCGGGGCACAGGACCTGTGCGACGGTCTTGGGCTGCGACGGCTTGCTGATGTCGAAGATCCGGAAGCCGTCGTAGTTTCCGGAGAAGGCGTACTTCCCCTGGAAGGCGATGTCCGAGTTGGTCCCCTTCAGGTGCTCCTTGGGGACGTTGGCCACGTGCGACATGTTGTCGCTGTGGATGATCTCGTCGATACCGGGTATGTCGTTGTTCTCGATGGCCTCCCGGGCCTCGGCCTGCTGGCTCTTGGAGGTCTCCTCCTTGGCCGGTTTGTCACCGGGGTCCGGTGTCGCGACCGCCGGTCCGGCGGCCAGCAGCGTGGCGAAGAGCCCGGCGGCAGCGGCTGCTGCCACGCCCAGACGTCTGCGGCGCACGCGGGTGGTGTGCAACGAAGTCACTGCGTCCTCCCTTGTATCCGTTCCCAGTTGAACGGCTTACGGACGTCGGCAGTATCGTCCGTCTCATGTACATCACAACAGATGGCAACGTACATGTAATGAAAATTTTTGATCAGTCGTGTCCGGAACCGTGTTACTACTGTGCCTAACAACGTGCCCGATACACGTCAAGTACCACAGGAGGCCATCGTGTTGATCCGGACCAGGAGTTCACGTGTCCTCCGGCCCGTCGTGGCGACGGCGGCCGTCGCCGCCCTACTCACCCTGGGAGCCTGCGACTCCGGCGACGACGGCAAGAACGCCGAGACCAAGAGCGGGGCCACGGGACAGGTGGTCGCTCCGGGCAAACCGGGCGAGAAGTCCCGGACCCTCTCCCCGGAGGAGGCGGCGAAGGAACTTCCGGACAACACGCCCAACTCCTCCGACTTCGGCTACGCGACGATGATGATCCAGCACCACAGCCAGGCTCTGGTGATGACTGAACTCGCCCCGGACCGCGCCGGATCGGGCCAGGTGAAGCGGCTCGCGGAGCGTATCGCCGCATCGCAGAAGCCGGAGATCGGCGCCATGGAGGGCTGGCTGAAAATCAACGGCGGCGAGGAGAAGGCGAAGAAGGAGGGCGGCCACGAGCACGGCTCGATGGAGATGCCCGGCATGGCCACCGACGCCCAGCTGGCGAAGCTGCGCGCCGCGAAGGGCAAAGCGTTCGACGATCTCTTCATCAGCCTCATGGTCACGCACCACCAGGGTGCGGTCACGATGGCGACCGATGCGCTCTCAGCGGGCAACAACGTCCAACTCGAAGAGATGGCCGGCGATGTGATCGCGCAGCAGACGTCCGAAATCAACCGAATGCGCTCACTGTAGGGCGAGCCCGACATCTCACACAGCCGTGGCTCACCGGCCGGTCCCGTGTCAGCGGCGGCGGTGGCGCGGCGCCAGATAGCCACCGTCGCGGGCGCTCGCGATGAGGCTGAGCGATTTGCGGCGTCCGTATCCCGTCGCGCACATCACCACGAGGACCGGATCCTGGCCCAACTGCTGCGCCCTGCGGTACGTGGCGGCCACACCGCGCCGGTCCGCGCTGTCGGAGGACGTGGCGTCGTCGGCGCGATGCCGGCCGACGGGCGCGGGGTCCTCCTCCGGCAGGGACGCGTCGAGGTCGGGGGCGTCGGTGAGGTCGGAGGGGTTGTCGTTCGCCACGTCCACGTCCACCGGCACCGCCGCCGCGTCGTCGGTGTCCGGATCGGTCTCCACATGGTGCTGTGCCGCCACCGCCCGGCAGGCGTACGCGAGCGGCGCCTCGATCCAGTTGCCCAGCTCGGTCAGATCGTCCAGGGGCAGCGGCGGATCGGCCTGCGCGTCCTCGACGGCGATCACACCGTCCCGCAGGACGGTGAGTACGTCGACGCGGGCCCCGTCGGCGAACGTCAGCCGGATGTCGACCCACGGCGGCACCAGCTCGTGCCGCGGCAGCTCGCACCGGCCACCCGGCGGCGAATCGCAGGTGACCGTGCCGTACCCCTGCACCTCCCACCGGGGCCAGACGGGTGCCGTGGGCTCAGCGGCGGAAGTCATCTCAAGTTCTGACACATTCACCACTTAATCAGGCAATTCTGCCCTTCCTTCGTGGCACACTCGCCCCCGGCGCGCATCGCACTCGGTCAGCGCACTGGCGTACCCCCAGCCGCGCCGTCTCCCGCGAGCCGACGGCGCCGCGTACTCCCCACGTCCGCGCACCGGTGCGATGCTGGAAGTCTCCTGCCGGAAGGAGTGCGCCGTGCTGCGCATCGCCGTCGTCGGATCAGGTCCCAGCGGGGTCTACACCGCCCAGGCCCTCGTCCAGCAGCCGCTGGTCCCCGGCATCCTGGTGGATGTCCTGGACCGCCTCCCCTGCCCGTACGGACTGGTGCGGTACGGCGTCGCACCCGACCACGAGAAGATCAAGTCGCTGCAGAACACGCTGCGTTCGGTGCTTGAGCACGAACGTGTGCGGTTCCTGGGCAACGTGGAGATCGGCACCCGCGGCCTCACACCCGAACGGCTGCTGGGGCTCTACCACGCGGTCGTGTACTGCGTCGGCGCCGCCCGCGACCGCCGGCTCGGCATCCCCGGCGAGGAGCTGGCGGGCAGCCACTCGGCGACCGACTTCGTCTCCTGGTACAGCGCGCACCCCGATGCCGCGCCCGCCGAGTTCGGGCTCGGCACGCGTTCGGTCGTGGTGATCGGCGTGGGCAATGTCGCCGTCGACGTGGCGCGTGTCCTGGCGCGTGGCGCGGAGGACCTGCGGCCGACGGATGTGCCGCACCCGGCGCTCGGCGCGCTCGCGGGGAGCGCGGTCCGGGACGTGCACATGGTGGGCAGGCGCGGCCCGTCGCAGGCGAAGTTCACGACGAAGGAGCTGCGTGAACTGGGCGCGCTGCCCTCGGCGGAGGTACGGGTGGAGCCCGCCGACCTGGCGCTCGATCCGGCGTACGCCCCGGCCACACCGACGGCGGCCCCACTCGCCGCCGTCAACCGGCGCAACGTCGACGTCGTACGCGGCTGGGCAGACCAGCCCCATCGGGACCGGGCACGCCGCATCCACCTGCGGTTCTTCCTGCGCCCTGTGGAACTGCTGGGCGCCGAAGGGCGGGTGACGGCGGTACGGTTCGAACGCACCGCCCCGGACAAGAGCGGCGGCGTGCGGGGCACGGGGACGTACGAGGAGATCGAGGCCGGGCTCGTCCTGCGGGCGGTCGGCTACCGGGGGGTGCCGATCGCGGGGCTGCCCTTCGACGAGACGACGGGCACGGTGCCACATCAGGCGGGCCGGGTGCTGCGACAGGGCGTGGCGTCGCCGGGCGAGTATGCGGCGGGCTGGATCAAGCGCGGCCCGACGGGCGTGATCGGCACCAATCGCGCCTGCGCGAAGGAGACGGTCGTCTCGCTCATCGCGGACGTGCCGCGGCTGGCGGCACGCCGGATCACGGCGGACCCGCTCGACGCACTGCGGGCGGCCGGGCACCACCCGGTCGAGTGGCCGGGCTGGCTGGCGATCGAGGACGCGGAGGTGGCGCTGGGGGCATCGCTGGGACGGCGGTCGGTGAAGATCCCGGACTGGGATGGCCTGCTGGCGGCGGCACGCGGGGAGCGGGGGTAGTCCGGTACCTGGGGGGGTGCCTTGTCGATCTTGCCGGGCTCGCGGCCCCCGGCAACGCGCCCTGATCCGGCCTGATCCGAAAGACAGGCCCTGGGCCGCGTCTGAACACCTCCCGCCGGGCGCGTGACGCCCGGCACGCTCCCTCGGTGCGTTGGCACCGTTCTCGACGGTGCCAACGTACGTCAACTACGAGAGCGGTCCCCCATCCTGCGGGCGCACGGCGCATGTGTCAGGCACGGCCCGGCCGACCGGTCGGATCCGGGATGCTAGGATGCCTTGCCTTCCACGCCTCCTCCGGCACGGATTCCGATCCGCTCCAGGGAGGCTTTTTTCATGCCCGGACGCCCCTTTCCGGAGTCGGCTCGCGTCCGGCAGGCCGAGGCATCCCGAAACACCCGACCGTCCTTCCCTCCCAGAGGAGACCCATGTCCGACACCCGTACGCGTCCCCCGACAGCCGCCGGCACCTGGAAGCTCGGTGATCTGACCGTCAACCGGGTCGGGTTCGGTGCGATGCGGCTGACCGGTGGCGTGCCCTTCGCCGCCGGCGGCGGGGCCGGAGGCGGCTCCGGCGACCGCGAGCGGTCCCTCGCCGTGCTCCGGCGCGCAGTCGAACTCGGCGTGAACCACATCGACACCGCCGCCTTCTACTTCTCCCCGACACGCTCTGCCAACGAGCTGATCAACCGGGCGCTCGCGCCGTACCCCGACGACCTGCTCATCACCACCAAGGTGTGGCCGGCCCGGGACCCTGCGGGCGCGTTTTGGTGGGCCGAGCCGGAGCAGTTGCGTGGTCAGGTCGAGGAGAACCTGCGCCAGCTCGGCCGTGACCATCTCGATGTGGTGAATCTGCGTCTCCCACCGAGCCGTGCGACCGGCTCGCTCGCCGAGCACTTCGGTGTGCTGGCGGATCTTCGTCAAGCCGGGCTCATCCGCCATCTCGGCATCTCCAACGTGACCTCCGCGCATCTGGCCGAAGCCCGGTCCATCGCGCCCGTCGTCTGTGTGCAGAACGCCTACAGCGTCGACGCGCCCGGCGCGGAGCAGGAGTTCCTGCGGGAGTGCGGTGAACTGGGCATCGCCTTCGTACCGTTCTACGCGATCGCCGGCGCCCGGCGCGAGGAGGGCGCGGGCGCCGCCGAGGACGAGGCGGTGCGCGCCGTGGCCCGCGCGCACGGCGCGTCGCCCGCGCAGATCCGGCTCGCCTGGACGCTGGAGCAGGGCCCGCACGTACTGGCCATCCCCGGCACCGGCGATCCGGACCACCTCGTCGAGAACGTGGCGGCGGGCGCGATCCGTCTCACGGACGAGGAGATCGCGCGGCTCGGGTCGGTCCGCCGGACCGGCGAGTAGCCGGGCCGCTGTCAGTGGGTGGGTGCAGACTGGCCGGAGTCTGGGACAACGGCGTCTTCGGAGGTATGCACCATGACCGACGTACTACTCACCGTGGGCACACGAAAGGGACTCTTCATCGGCCGCAGGCGCGCCGGGCGGTGGGAGCTCGACGGACCGCATTTCAACGCGCAGGCGGTCTACTCGATCGGGATCGACACCCGCCGCCCCGTGCCGCGCCTGCTGGTCGGCGGCGACAGCGCGCACTGGGGCCCGTCCGTGTTCCACTCCGACGATCTCGGCGTGAGCTGGACCGAGCCCGGCGTGCCGGCCGTGAAGTTCCCGAAGGACACCGGTGCGTCGCTGGAGCGGGTCTGGCAGCTGCATCCGGCGGGCCGCGCCGCGCCGGACGTCGTGTACGCGGGCTCCGAACCGGCCGGGCTGTTCCGGTCCGCCGACCGGGGCGAGACGTTCGAGCTGGTCCGGCCTCTGTGGGAGCACCCGACGCGTTCGCAGTGGGTGCCCGGCGGTGGCGGCGAGGCGGTCCACACGGTGGTGACCGACCCCAGGGACGCGGACGCGGTCACGGTCGCGGTGTCGACGGCGGGAGTGTTCCGCTCCCGTGACGGCGGCGCGAGCTGGGCGCCCTCCAACCATGGGGTGTCGGCGGTCTTCCTGCCTGATCCCAACCCCGAGTTCGGCCAGTGCGTCCACAAGATCGCGCAGGACGCGGTCGATCCGGACCGGCTCTACCTCCAGAACCACTGGGGCGTGTTCCGCAGCGACGACGCGGGGGCCAACTGGACGGACATCGGCGCCGGCCTGCCGTCCGACTTCGGCTTCGCCGTCGCGGCCCATCCGCACCGGGGGGACGTGGCGTACGTGTTCCCGATCCAGGCCGACTCCGACCGGGTCCCCGCCGGCCGGCGCTGCCGGATCTACCGTACGGCCGACGCGGGCGAGACGTGGGAGCCCCTGAGCACGGGCCTGCCCGACGGGGACCACTTCGGGACGGTGCTGCGCGACGCGCTGTGCACGGACGACGCGGACCCGGCCGGTGTCTACTTCGGCAACCGCAACGGGGAGGTGTACGCGAGCGCGGACGACGGCGACACCTGGCAGCAGCTCGCCTCGCACCTTCCCGATGTGCTGTGCGTGCGGGCGGCGGTCCTCGGCTGACGTGCCGGTCGCTGTTTCGTTGATCGCGAAGACCGACGGCGCATTAGAGTGACGCCCCGTGGCACGTGAACTCAAAGAAATCGTCGAGTCCGGATGGGCCGACGCCCTCGCCCCGGTGGCCCAACGCATCACCGCGATGGGCGACTTCCTCCGCGCGGAGATCGCAGCGGGTCGCACCTATCTGCCCGCCGGGCCGAATGTGCTGCGCGCCTTTCAGCAGCCGTTCGACGAGGTGCGCGTCCTGATCGTCGGGCAGGATCCGTATCCCACTCCGGGGCACGCGGTGGGGCTGAGCTTCTCCGTCGCGCCCGAGGTGCGGCCGGTACCGGGCAGTCTGGACAACATCTTCCGGGAGATGCACGCGGACATCGGCGCGCCCCGGCCGTCCAACGGAGATCTGACGCCGTGGACCCGGCAGGGTGTCCTCCTGCTCAACAGGGCGCTCACCACCGCTCCCCGTAAACCGGCGGCGCACCGGGGCAAGGGCTGGGAAGAGGTCACCGAACAGGCCATCCGGGCCCTGGTGGCGCGGAACAAGCCGCTGGTGTCCATCCTGTGGGGCCGTGACGCCCGCAATCTGCGCCCCCTTCTCGGCCAACTGCCCGCGATCGAGTCGTCGCACCCCTCCCCCATGTCGGCGGACCGGGGCTTCTTCGGCTCGCGTCCGTTCAGCCGGGCCAACGAACTCCTCGTCCAGCAGGGCGCGCAGCCGGTCGACTGGCCGCTGCCGTGAGCCGGGTGCTCGGCGTCGACTCGGGCGGGTCCGGTCTGAGGATCGCCCTCGGGTCGACGGACGGCGACACGGGCGTCCGGACGATCGGCACCGCCGTGTCGACCGAGCCGGTCCGTACGGGCCCTTCGGGGATCGATCCGGACCATTTGCTGGAGCAGTTGCTGCCCGCCGTGCGGACGCTGCTCGCTCGGGAAGGCACGGACCCCGACGCGGGCACGGAGCCACCGCTGGCCGTCGCGATCGGCGCCGCCGGTATGACGACGCTCGGCGACGGGCTCCGCGCCGAACTGCCTGCGGCGCTGGAAAGCGCCCTGGGGGTAACGCGGTTGGCGCTGGCCGCCGACGCCGTCACCGCGTACGCGGGGGCGCTCGGCCAGCGTCCGGGCGCCGTGGTGGCCGCCGGTACGGGCATGATCGCGCTCGGCACCGATCTGACGGACTGGCGGCGCGCGGACGGCTGGGGGCAGTTGCTCGGCGACTGCGGCGGCGGTGCCTGGATCGGCCGGGCGGGGCTGGAGTCGGCGATGCGCGCGTACGACGGGCGGCGTGGTGGTTCGGCCGCACTTCTGTCCCGGATGGAAGCCGTGTTCGGCCCCGCGCCGGGGATGCCGGGGCTCATCTATCCGCGTACGGACCGGCCCGCCGTGCTCGCCTCCTTCGCCCCCGAGGTGGCCCGCTGCGCGGCGCACGACCCGGTCGCCGCGGAGATCGTCAACGAGGCGGCGCGGCATATCGCGGACGCGGCCGTGGCGGTGTGTCCGCGGAGCGAGGGGTGCGAAGTCGCCCTGACGGGTGGGTTGTTCAAGATGGGCGACCCGCTGCTCGCACCCCTGCGGGCGGAGTTGGCCGACCGGCTGCCGCTGGCCACGACGGTGCCGGCGGAGGGCGATCCGCTGGCGGGGGCGTTGCGGATCGCCGCGGCCCTCGCGACCGGTTCGCTTCGACTGCCGTGCGACGGGCGACTGTTGTCCGTTCCGACAGAGCGGGGCGAATAAGCAGTAAGCAGCATATCGAAAAAATATGGACAGATGACGCGCGACCGGACCCTCCCCGAACAGCCGACCCCACAAAACCAGTAGCATTCGGCGCCATGAGCTCCCCCACTGGGCCGGCACCCGGCCTGCCTGTACGAATGCCCCGACCTCGACAGTCGGGGCGGCACCGTCGACCCGAACCCGTGGCGGCGCCCGAGGGCGCGCCCACGCTGGTGCTGGCCATGCCCGGCATCCCGAGCGCCGGGGTGCGGAGCCTCGGCGAAGAGGTCGTCAGCATCGCGCGTTCCGAGCTGCCGGGCCTGGATGCCCGGATCGGCTATCTGGACGGCGACGACGACGAGTACCCCGCGCTGGGCACGGTCCTGGCCCAGAACGCCGAACAGCGTTTCGCGCGCTACGAGCTGGCGAAGGCGGCCGGCCGTGAGGTCAGCGAGCCCGAGGGCATCTCGGCCGTTGTCGTGCCGCTGCTCGCGGGTCCCGACAATTCCCTGGTCAGGCGCATACGCCAGGCGGTTGTCGACAGCAAGGCCGTGGCGGAGATGACCGAGGTCCTCGGCCCGCACCCGCTGCTCGCCGAGGCGGTACATGTGCGCCTGTCGGAGGCCGGGCTCGCCCGCGCCGACCGGGCGCGGCTGTTCACGGTGGCCACAGCCGCCGACGGCATCATCCTCGCCACGGTGGGCGGCGAGGAGGCCGTCCAGGCCGCGGGGATCACCGGGATGCTGCTGGCCGCGCGTCTCGCCGTGCCGGTGATGGCGGCGGCGCTCGACGACGAGGGCGCGGTCGCGGCCGTCGCCGAGCAGCTGCGCGAGTCCGGTTCGACGCAGCTGGCGCTTGCCCCGTATCTGATCGGGCCCGAACTGCCCGAGGGCCTGCTCGACATCGCGCTCAAGGAGGCCGACTGCGCCACGTCCGAGGCGCTGGGCGCGTACCCGGCGGTCGGCAAGCTGGTGCTGTCGCAGTACACGAGCGCGCTGGGCATCTCCGCGCAGACGCAGCAGACGCCGGCGCGCTGACCTCCGGGTGGCCTCGGCCCCGCCCGGTGGCCGGTGCCTCTCGATCGCCGGACGGCCTGATCTGCCGGCCCCGTCCGGCGGTTGGCGATCTGCGCTGCCCGGCGGTCGCGTCAGCCGAAGATCACGCATGAGGCGCCGGGCGCCTCGAACGAGCCCGCGCGGGACGGGACTCCGGTCACGGGATCGAGGTCGAACCAGGTCACGTCGCCGGAGTGCTCGTTCGACACGTAGAGCCTGCGGCCCGCCGGGTCCAGTGTGAGATCGCGCGGCCAGCGTCCGCCACAGTCCACCGTGGTGACCAGGACGGCCTTCTCGCGCGTCTCGTCGAGCCTCAGGACGGCGATGCTGTCGTGCCCGCGTACGGCGGCCCAGAGGTACCCGCCGTCGCGTGAGACGACGATCTCGGAGGCGTAGCTCGCCGCTTCGACACCGTCCGGGAGGACGGGCGCCTCGCCGACCGGCTCCAGCGTGCCCTTGTCGGCGTCCCAGCGGCAGATGGTGAGGGTCGTCTCCAGTTCGTTGAGTACGTAGGCGTGGGTGCCCGCCGGGTGGAAGGCGAGGTGGCGCGGTCCCGTGCCGGGACGCAGCGCGGTCTCGGCGTGCGCGGTGATGTCGCCGCTGTCGGCGTCGATCGTGCTGGTGCGTACGGAGTCGGTGCCCAGGTCGACGGCGAGCAGCCACCGGCCGCTCGGGTCGGGCAGCACCTGGTGGGCGTGCGGGCCCTCCTGCCGGTCGGGGTGCGGTCCGTTGCCCTCGTGCTGGAGCATCCCGGCGGCGGAGCCGAGGCTGCCGTCGGCGAGGACGGGCAGGACGGTGACGCTGCCGGAGCCGTAGTTGGCGGTGACCAGATGCCCGGCGGCGAGGGCGAGATGGGTGGGGCCCGACCCGCAGACCGGCACCGGCTCGCCCATCAGACGCGGCGCCGAGGTGCGGCCCGACGCGCGGGGCGTGACCTCGAAGGCGCCGGCCGCGCCTTCCTCCCCCTCGGAGACGGCGTAGAGCACCGATCCGTCGGCCGCGAGGGCCAGGTAGGAGGGGTCGGCGAGGGCGTCGGTCGCGCCGAGTTCCGTCAGTGCCCCGGTGTCCGCGTCGACGGTGGCGGCGATGATGCCGCGACCGCCGGCCGAGGTGAACGACCCGATATAGACCCGCCTGTCGCCCGGCCTGTCGCTCGTGTCGCCCACTGTCCGTCCCCTTGTCGTTCGTTCGATGGCTGCCCGACAGACGGTAGCAGGCGGTCTAGACCAACCGGTCGCGTCGGGTGCTCCGCCTCAACTACCCATCGCAGCGGCCGGTTCACCCTTTCGGATGGGCCGGAAGCACAACTCCGCTCAGACGGCGTGCCCGGGGAGCGCGACGCCGGTCAGGCGTTCGGCCTCCGCCCACAGACGGGAGTTGACCTCGGCGTCGAGCGCCCTGCTGGTCGTACGCGCGGTGGTGGTGGGGCCGACGAGGCCGAAGCGTCCGCCGGGGCCGTAGTAGCCGGCGGCGACCGCGTCGGGGCTGGTCGCGGCGTACAGCAGAGGTTCGGTGCCCTGCTCGACCTCCTGCGAGGGCAGGAAGTCGAGTTTGGTGGACAGGCGTGTGAGGGTCGTCCTGCCGGTGCCGAGGCTCGCGCCCGCCGTCTGGAGGTTGGTGCGGGTGTAGCCGGGGTGCGCGCCGGTGCTCAGCAGGTGCCAGCCGCGCTCGGCGGAGATACGGGCGAGCTCCCTGGTCAGGATGAGGTCGGCGAGCTTGGACTGCGCGTAGGAGCGGTTCGCGCTGTACCTCCGGGTCTTCCACTGGAGGTCGGCGAAGGCGATCCTGCCGTAGTTGGCCACGCCGCTGCTCATGGTGGCCACGCGCGGGGACTCGGCGGCGAGCAGCAGCGGGAGGAGCCGTACGGTCAGGGCGAACGGGCCGAGGAAGTTGCTGCCCATCTGGAGCTCGAAGCCGTCGGTCGTCTCGATCCGGGAGGGCGGGGCCATCACTCCGGCGTTGTTGACCAGCAGGTCGATCGGGGTGCCGTCGGCGATGAGCCCGTCGGCGAACTCCTGGACGGAGGCCAGGTCGGCCAGGTCGACGCGGCGCACGTCGAGGGTGGAGTGCGGATGCCGGGCCAGGATCTCGTCGCGGGCCTGTTCGCCCTTCGCGACCGTACGGACGGCCATCACGACGCGTGCGCCGGCGTCGGCGAGACGGCGGACGGCCTCCTTGCCGGTGCCGCTGTTGGCGCCGGTGACGACGGCGTACTTACCGGTCTGATCAGGGACGGTGTACATGACGACTCCTTCGGGTGCGGTGGTCGGCGGACATGGGGGAGATAGAAGACCACCGGTCTCTTCTCCTTCCGAAGCTAGCAGACCATCGGTCCGATAACAACAGACCGCAGGTCTGTAGACTCGTGCCATGGCACACACGTTCAAGCGCGCCCGCAGCGAGGAGCAGCGCGCCCAGCGCCGACAGGCGATCCTCGACACGGCGGCGTCGATGCTGACCGAGATGCCGGTCGCCCAGGTGAGCCTCAACGAGCTGAGCCGGCGCGTCGGGCTGGCGAAGTCGAACGTCCTTCGCTACTTCGAGTCCCGCGAGGCCGTACTCCTCGAACTGCTCGACATCGCCTGCCAGGAGTGGCAGGAGTATCTGGAAGGCGCGCTCGCCTCGGGCGTCGACGCCGACGCGCCGCTGCCCGAGCGCGGTGACCAGGTGGCCGATGTGCTCGCCGCGTCGCTGGCGGACCGCCCCGTCCTGTGCGACCTCATGAGCGCGCAGGCGGCGGTCCTGGAGCGCAACGTCTCACCGGCCGTCGCGGCGGAGTACAAGCGCACGGCGATCGTGAACGTCGGCGCGCTGGCCGCGCTGGTACGCGGCCACGTACCCGAGCTGCGCGAGGAGGACGCGCCGAAGTTCGCCGCCGTCTGCGTCATGTCGACGGGGGCGGTCTGGACCCACGCCCAGCCGTCGGCCGCGATGCTCGCGGTCTACGAGGCCGATCCGGCGCTGGCGGCCATGCGGATCGACTTCACGACGACGCTGCGGGAAGTGCTGGAGGTCGTGCTGTCGGGCCTGCTGGCACGCGCCTCGCACTGACCCGCGCGTCACGCCTAGAACGGGCCCGACGATCCGATCTCGTACTGCGTGATCTCCATGCTCAGCATGACCGGGGACGGCTGTGACTCCCGCGCTGTACGGGCCAGATGGGCCGCCAGATGCTCCCGTGATTCCCACCGCTCGTACACGTTGACGCGTCCGGATCGACGTAACCCCTGCCCGCGACGATCAGCATGCCGCGCCTCCGTGGTGTTCGGGGGTGCTGCGTGAGCCGTGCCTGGACCCGTCGGATTCTGCCGCGTGGCGGGTCGGTGGCGTACGGCGGGGCCGCCGTCGCGGGTGCGGAGCGGTGGCAGGGAACCGTCGGGGGGCCGGATTCGTCGTTGCGGGTTGGGAGGCGACATATGAGCGACGCAGGACAATCACCCGAGGTCACGGCCGGGGCGCGGGAGCTTCACGAGCGCGGGGTGGCGGCACAGCGCGAGGGAAGGGCGCTGGACGCCGAGGACCTTTTCCGGCAGGCGTACGAGGCGGGCCACGCGGGCGCGGCGCACGCTCTCGGCATGAGCCTGGCGACCTGGCGGGATCTCGACGGGGCGCGGGAGTGGTGGCGGCGCGCGGCCGACGCCGGAGTCACCGAGGCCGCGTTCAAGCTCGCTCTCGACGCGGAGGAGGAAGGCGACGACCCGGAGGAGGCCGAGCGCTGGTACCGGCAGGCTGCGGCGGACGAGCACCGGGACGCGCTGCTCAATCTCGGGAAGCTGCTGGAGGGCCGGGACGAGGACGAGTCGATGAGCTTGTATCTGCGGGCCTCGGAGCTGGGGTCGGACAAGGCCGCGTTCAACATCGGCCTGCTGTACGACAACAGGGGCGAGCTGACGGCCGCCGAGCCCTGGTACAGCAAGGCGGCGGAGCGCGGCAACCCGTCCGGCGCGTTCAACCTGGGGCATGTACGGCTGGATCTCGGGAATGTGGACGGAGCCCTGGAGGCGTGGCGGCACGCGGCGGATCTCCAGCACCAGAACGCGGCGCACAGCGTGGGGATCATCCTCGCGCGGGGCGGTGACGAGGACGGCGCGGCCGAGTGGTTCCGCCGGGCGGCGTGGGAGTTCGCCGATCCGCGAGGGGCCCGGAGGCTCGCCACGCACTACGAGGCCCGCGGCGATACCGCCGAGGCGACCCGGTGGACCACCCTGGCCGAGCGGCTGTCGGCACCGCCGGTCGAGGTGGTCGGGATGAGCTGGCGCCCGGACGCCTGATCCGGAAGCCTGACCGGGGTCGGACTCCCCCGGTCGGCGGGGCACCCTCGCGCGAGTGGCCGGTGGGGTTGGCATGCTGGGGGCATGACCACCGCGCGTGCCCCCTTCGTCGTCTTCGATCTCGACGGCACCCTCGTGGACAGCGAGCCGAACTACTACGAAGCCGGTCGGCGACTGCTCGCCCGGCACGGTGTGCCCGACTTCAGCTGGGAGCATCACACCCGGTACATCGGCATCAGCACCCGCGAGACGCTGGAGGGGCTGCGCGCGGAGTACGGAATCGCGGCGCCGGTCGACGAACTGCTCGTCCTGAAGGACCGCCTCTATCTGGAGCTGGCGCGTGCCTCGACCGAGGTCTTTCCGGAGATGCGGAAGTTCGTGGAGCTGCTGTACGCGCAGGGGGTGCCGATGGCGGTGGCGTCCGGCTCGTCACGTACCGCCATAGAGACCGTCCTCGGCGGCACGGGCCTGGACCCGTACTTCACCCTCTTCGTCTCCGCCGAGGAGGTCCCGCACGGCAAGCCCGAGCCCGATGTCTTCCTGGAGGCCGCGCGGCGTCTCGGCGCCGACCCGGCGGACTGTGTGGTGCTGGAGGACGCGGCGCCCGGCGCGGCGGCGGCGCGCGCCGCAGGGATGCGGTGTGTCGCCGTCCCGTACGTGCCGGAGACAGCCGACGATCCGGCCTTCCGCGGGGCGGAGTTGCTGTTCGCCCGCGGTCAGAGCGAGTTCACGGCGGGGGCGGCGTACGCCTGGCTGACCGGGACGGAGTAGGAGCGGGAGCGCGAGCGGGAGCGCGGTGCGGCGGCGACGCCGGCGATCGGCGGCCTGGTGGGCTTCTACCCCGCCGTACGCGCCGCCCGCCTCCCGCCGCCGATGCCGCGTCCGGTCAGTCGAGCGGCTGAGGCCATTCGTTGGCGGGCAGCAGCTCACGCAGACTGGGGGACGTGTTCCGGCCCAGGACCACCTCCGCGTCGATGTTGGCGGGCTCGATCTGCCGGACGAACTCCCGGCACCGGCCGCACGGCGGCAGCACGTGCAGAGCGCCTTCCTCGTTCCGCCACACGGCGACGATCTTGACGATCCGGTACTCACGGGCCGTCACCATGGCGGCGATCGCTGCGTGCTCGGCGCAGAATCCCGTCCCCGAACCGGTGTCGATGCACACACCGGAGTAGAGGGCTCCTGAGTCGGTGACGAGGGTGGCCGCCACATCCCCGAAGAGCCGGTCCCCCACCCGGTGCGGGTGGAGCAACGCCTGGGCGTTGTCGATGAGTTCACTGTTCGAAGGCATGTTCACCCGGAGAACGCTACTGCGTGACACCCTCGCCGTTCCGGGTCAGATACGCGCCCAGGGCGCCGAGCCATTCGCCGGTGCCGTGCTCGCGCCACTCCGGCTTCTCGTGTCCGTCGAGGAAGCTGCCCTGCTCGGTGAGGATCAGCCGGGTGCCTTCGCCGTCGGGCTCGAACTCCACGGTGGTGAGCGAGGCGGTCGCCAGGGTCTTCCCGCCGTGCAGTGTGGAGCCGTACACGAGCCGCCCGTCCGGGACGATGTCGTGGTAGACGGAGGCGAATGTCATGGCGGTGCCGTCGGGGGCCGTGCCACGGGTGACCTCCCGGCCGCCGACCCGGAAGTCGAGTTCGTACGGGTGCTCCGCGTCGGCGAACCAACTGCCTTTCGCCTTCGGGTCGGACCAGGCGGCGAAGACGCGGGCCGGCGGTGCGGCGTAGAGGCGTTCGATGGTGAACGTCGCGTGGGTGACGGTGTGGTCGGTGACGGCCCGGTCGGTCCCGGTGTAGTCGGTCATGATGCGCTCCCTTGCTCTGCCGGTCCTTGATCTGTCGGCGGTTGTTCCGGCTCGTGGCCGCACACATGGCCGCTCCCCCGGACGCCCGCGCGCTCACCCAGGTGCTCCCCGAGCCGGTCCAGGCGGCGCTCCCAGTCGGTGCGCTGCCGCCCGATCCAGCCCTCGGCCATCCGCAGCCCGGCGGGTTCGATGTGACAGGTGCGGACCCGGCCCACCTTCTCGGACCGGACCAGGCCGCATGCTTCGAGCACCTGGAGGTGCTGCATCACGGCGGGCAGCGACATCTCCAGAGGCTGCGCGAGCGTGCTGACCGAGAGCGGGCCACGGATCAGCCGTTCGACCATGTCCCGTCGGGTCCGGTCCGCCAGCGCCTGGAACACCGCGTCCAACGAGCCTTCATAGTTAGGCACGTACTTAACTATTACAGCCGGGAGCCCAACAGTCAAGTGACCGCTTAAGTATCAGCCGGTGCCGTCGGCCGCGGCGCGCAGAGCGGCGAGGTCGATCTTCTTCATGCCGAGCATGGCCTTCATGGCCCGCTGGCCGCGCTCCGGGTCGGGATCGTTCAGCATGTCCTTCATGCCGGTGGGAGCGACCTGCCAGGACAGTCCGTACTTGTCCTTCAGCCAGCCGCAGGGCCCCTCCTCGCCGCCCTCGGAGAGCTTGTACCAGTAGTGGTCGATCTCGTCCTGGTCGGCGCACTCGACCATGAACGAGACGGCCTCGTCGAAGGTGAACTGCGGACCGCCGTTGAGCCCCAGGAACGACCGGCCGTCCAGCTCGAACTCGACCGTCAGCACCGTGCCGGCCGGTCCGGGACCGGCCTCACCGTAGAGGGTGATGCCCGTGATCCTGGAGTTCGGGAAGATTCCGACATAGAACTCGGCGGCCTGCTCGGCCTGGCCGTCGAACCAGAGATTGGGGGTGATCCTCGGCATGGCTGTCTCCCGGTGTCGTCGCGGTTCGGCGCCGCTTCTTCGTCTTCTCTTTCTCTTCTGACTGTCCCACCGGCCGAAACTCAGCGCAGAAGTAGCCGCTGAGGCGGGTAGCCGCCTCAGATGTGGCCACCTCAGCCCTTCGTCGCCCCCTGGGGCAGCCCGGTCACAAGACCGCGCTGGAACAGCAGGCACTGGTTCCAGGACCACATGAAGACGAGCACCCCGAGGGTCATGAGCGACGGACGGGCCAGCGGCAGCGGCACGCGCAGCAGGATCGTGCCGGACGAGGCTCCGTCGATACGCGCGGCCTCCACCAGCGACGGCGGCGTGGCGCGGAAGTGGGTGCGCATCCGGAACACGCCGAACGGCATGAACAGCGCGATCTGCCGTCGTCGGCGACCACTCGCCGGTGTGCCGCTGCCACTTCACCCAGTACGCCTTTCCGTTCGGGCACGGCGTCCGTGTCCGGGTCCGGTGGGAGGAATCCGTTGGCCGCGGCGATGGAGGCGGCTTGGGGCGACGCCAGGTAGTCGAGCAACGCCCCGGCCGCTTCCGGGTGTTCGGTACGAGAGGAGATGGAGCACGCGGCGCTGAAGCCGGACGCCACGGACCGCGCGGACGCGTCGGGACCGGGCTTGGGGGAGAAACCGACGTTCTCCCCCATGGCGCCCACGAGTTGGCCCGCCGCCCAGTTCCCGTTGACCAGGAAGACGCTCTCGTCGCGGGTTAGCCGGCCCTCGAACTGCTTGAGCGTGCGCGGTGGGCGACTGATGCCCGCCGTCGCGGCCAGTTCCCGCCGCGCTGGGCGAGAGCGTCCATCCCCACCGCGTACTGCGCGATGTCGGGCGCGGTGTCCGAGGCCATCGTGAGCTTGAGGCTCTTCACGTAGTCCGCGAACTGCGTGCACTCCGGCCGTACATCGATCCGCGGGTGCTTCTCCTCGAAGGCGGCGAGCAGGACGGCCAGGCAAACGACGCGAGTGCCTCGGCGCGCCGCGCCTCGTTCGATGGCCGCCATGGGTGCCTCTCCGGTGGGGTCGGGGCGAGGGACGCCGGGTGCGGGACGCGCCGGCAAGCGTCCCGCACCCGGGCGGCCCCGGACGAGCGGAGATTCAGTCAGCCGGACAGCCACACACACCCGTACAGCGGTACAGGCGGTCGGCTCAGCCGACCGCGAGAGAGATCTCCGTCGACTTGATCAGCGCGGTGACGCCGGTACCGGGGGTGAGCCCCAGCTCCTCCACGGCCTCCCTGGTGATCACGGCGGTCAGCTCGGCGTCGTCCACGGCCACCTTGACGTTCGCCAGGTTCGGGCCGAGGACGATCTCCATCAGGGTGCCGGCCAGCCGGTTGCGGATGCTCAGGCCCTCGATCGACCCGGTGGCCAGGGAGACCTCGGTGGCCTTGGCGAGCACCCGCACCGCGGCGCCCTCCTCGATGCCTAGCTCCTGGACCGCCTCCAGGGTGATGGCGGCGGTGACGTCCTGCCCACCCGACAGATGGACCCCAACCGTGGCCATGACCTCCCCGGGGGTGACGGTGGTTACGGTGCCGGGGAGCTGGTTGCGAATGCTCAGCTGCATATGAGGTTCGGCCTCTCGCTGGTGGCGGGCGTGGAGCGGACAGGAGCGAGGCCATTCAAAAGGATGAGCAAAGGCCAGCCACCCATTGACGCCAGTATCTGGCAATTTGCTCGAATTTAGGATTGGTAAGGCTCAGCTAACTTAGGCTCGCCTCATTCCGGGGCAGCGACGAACACTGTCCTCAGCCGCTGGAGCCCTCATGCCCTCCTTCCGTCTCTCCTTGGTCACCGCCCTCGCGGCGGTCGCCGCCCTCACCACCGTCACGGCGTGCGCCGAGAAGATCGACGCCGGTGGCGGCGGGGCGATAGAGGTCACGGCCACCGACACCTCCTGCGAGGTGTCGAAGAAGGAGTTCCCGGCCGGCCATCTTCAACTGGCGGTGGAGAACAAGGGCTCGAAGGTCACCGAGGTCTACGTCCTGTTCCCCGACGACCGGATCGTCACCGAGCGCGAGAACATCGGTGCGGGCACCAAGGCGAACATCACCGCGGAGATCAAGGCCGGCGACTACGAGATCGCCTGCAAGCCGGGCATGAAGGGCAAGGGCATCCGGCAGCAGGTCAAGGCCACCGGCGGCGGGAAGACGGCGCAGCGCGATCCCGAGCTGGACGCCGCGGTCGCCGCGTACCGCCAGTACACGCTGGAGCAGGCGGAGGAAACCCTGCCGAAGGCGAAGGTGTTCGCCCACGCCGTGAAGTCCGGTGACATCGAGGCCGCGAAGCGGGCGTACGCGGACTCCCGCATCGGCTGGGAGCGCACCGAGCCGGTGGCGGAGTCCTTCGGCGACGTCGACCCGAAGGTCGACCTGCGCGCGGACGGCCTCGAAGAGGGCCAGGACCCCGAGACGGACTGGACCGGCTGGCACCGGCTGGAGAAGTCTCTGTGGGAGGACAAGAAGATCACCCCGCGCGACAAGGAACTCGCCGATCTGCTGATCACGGATCTGACCGCCTGGCAGAAGAAGGTCGGTACGGCGGAGATCACCCCGACGTCCATGGCGAACGGTGCCAAGGAACTGCTGGACGAGGTCGCCACCGGCAAGGTCACCGGCGAGGAGGAGCGGTACAGCCATACCGACCTGGTCGACTTCAAGGCCAACGTCGAGGGCGCCGAGAAGTCGTACGCGCTGCTGAAGCCGGTGGCGTCGAAGAACGACGCGGCGCTGACCTCCGAGCTCGACACGCAGTTCGCCGCGTTGAACACGTTGCTCGACAAGTACCGTGAGGGCAAGACGAGTTACGTGTTCACGTCGTACGACAAGGTCGGCAAGGCGGAGCGCAAGGAGCTGTCCGACGCGGTGAACGCGCTGGCCGAGCCGCTGTCGAAGCTCGCCGCCGCGGTCGTGAAGTAGCGGCGCCGACATGACAGACGAAACAGACACCGACGAAGCGATGGACGCGACCCCCGGAGACCGAGCGCCGTCCCGGCGTTCGGTGATCGGCTGGGGCGGTGCGGGGCTCGCACTCGGCGCCGCCGTAGCCGGCGGTACGGCCGTCGCGCTGCGCGGCCCGGACGGGACGGAGTCCGCCGGGTCGGCGGGCGCGGCCGTCCCGTTCCACGGCGCGCACCAGGCCGGGATCGCCACGGCCGTCCCCGACCGGCTGCACTTCGCGGCCTTCGACGTAACCGCCAAGGGTCGGGCCGAGCTGATCCAGCTCCTCAAGGACTGGACGGCGGCTGCCGCGTTGATGACCGAGGGACGCGCGGTCGGCGAGGGGGCGTTCGGCGGACTGCCGGAGGCGCCGCCGGACGACACGGGTGAGGCGGTCGGCCTCAAGCCGTCCCGGCTGACGCTGACCATCGGCTTCGGGCCGTCCCTGTTCACGGGGGAGGGTGACCGTTTCGAACTGGCGGGCCGCAGGCCCGAAGCCCTCGTGGACCTCCCGAAGTTCCCCGGTGACAATCTCGACCCGGCGCGCAGCGGCGGCGATCTGTGTGTGCAGGCGTGCGCCGACGATCCGCAGGTCGCGGTGCACGCCATCCGTAACCTGGCCCGGATCGGCTTCGGCCGGGTCGCGATCCGCTGGTCTCAGCTCGGCTTCGGCAAGACGTCGTCCACGACACCCGAGGCGCAGACGCCGCGCAATCTCTTCGGTTTCAAGGACGGCACCCGCAATGTCGCGGGCACCGACACGGCGGCGCTCGACCGGCATGTGTGGGTGTCCGGCGAGGCCGGGCCCGGCTGGATGGCCGGCGGTTCCTATCTCGTGGCCCGCCGGATCGCGATGCGGATCGAGACCTGGGACCGTACCTCCCTGAAGGAGCAGGAGGACGTCTTCGGCCGGGACAAGGGCGAGGGCGCGGCGGTCGGCAAGGCCAAGGAGCACGACGAGCCGTTCCTCAAGTCGATGCTGCCGACGTCACACGTACGGCTCGCGCACCCCGACTCCAACGGTGGGGCGCGGATGCTGCGGCGCGGCTACTCCTACACCGACGGTACGGACGGACTCGGCCGCCTCGACGCGGGCCTGTTCTTCCTCGCGTACCAGCACGACGTGCGGGAGGCGTTCATCCCCGTACAGCGGAGTCTGTCGCGGGCCGACGCGCTCAACGAGTACATCCAGCACGTGGGTTCGGCGGTCTTCGCCGTACCCCCGGGCGTCCGGGACAAGGACGACTGGTGGGGACGGGAGCTGTTCTCGTGACCGGCACTCTCGTGACCCGCACTCCCGTGACCGGCACAGTGACATCGGCGGAAGGACGGCCGGCATGTTCGGCAACTATCTGATCGGGCTGCGCGAGGGGCTGGAGGCCAGCCTGGTCGTCTGCATCCTCGTGGCGTATCTGGTCAAGACCGACCGCCGCGACGCGCTGCGGCCCGTGTGGTTCGGTCTCGGTATCGCCGTCGCCGTCTCGCTGGCTTTCGGCGCCGCGCTCGAATTCGGCTCCCAGGAGCTGACGTTCGAGGCACAGGAGCTGCTCGGCGGTTCGCTGTCGGTCATCTCCGTGGGCCTGGTGACCTGGATGATCTTCTGGATGCGGCGTACCGCACGGCATCTCAAGAGTGAGCTGCACGGCAGGCTCGACGCGGCGCTGCAGATGGGAACGGGGGCCCTGGTCGCGACCGCGCTGCTGGCCGTGGGCCGGGAAGGGCTGGAGACGGCGCTGTTCGTGTGGGCGTCGGTGCGGGCCGGCGGGGAGGGCAGGTCGGGGCCGCTGATCGGGGTGCTGCTGGGGATCGCCACGGCGCTCGTGCTGGGCTGGCTGTTCTACCGGGGCGCACTGAAGATCAATCTGGCGAGGTTCTTCCGGTGGACCGGCTCGATGCTGGTGATCGTGGCGGCGGGCGTTCTCGCCTACGGCGTGCACGACCTCCAGGAGGCGCGCTTCGTCGGCGGGCTGCGGAACAAGGCGTTCGACATCACCAGCACGGTCCCGCCGGACAGTTGGTACGGCACCCTGCTGAAGGGCGTTTTCAACTTCCAGCCCGATCCGACCGTCGCGCAGGTGACGGTGTGGGCGCTGTATCTGATTCCGACGATGCTCTTCTTCCTCGCGCCGCAGCGCGGAAAGCCGACCGGGCGGCCCGCGCCGGTGGCGCCCCCGAAGGCCGACCCGGAGCCGGCCCCCGAAGACGCCGTTGTCCGGCCCCCGGGGAGCGAAGGAACAGTCAGCCCTCGATGATCGAGTAGCCGATGATCACGCCCGCCGAGACGCTGACCTTGCCGGGGGTCAGGTCGCCGTCGCCCCCGTCCCCACCACCGCTGCTGTGGCTGCGGTAGGTGTTGCGCATCTGCTCGGAGTCCACGTCCTTGATATGGATGACCTGACCGAGTCGGACATCGGCGGCCTCCGCGTACAGGTCCGCCTTCTCCCGCGCGGCGGCCACGGCTGCCGTGCGGGCCCGTGCGCGCAGTTCCTTCTTCGCCCGCACGTCGAACTCGACACCGTCGACCTGGTTCGCCCCGGCTTCCACGACGTCGACGAGCGCGGTCTCCAGTATGTCGAGTTCACGCAGCTCGATCACGAACGAGGCGGTGCACTCGTAGCCGCGGAACTTGCGCTCGTTGCCGTAGGTCCAGAGGGACTTCAGGTCGAGACGGGACGTCGACACGGCGGTGTCAAGGATGCCGTGGCCGCGCAGCACCTCCCGGATCCGGTTGACCCCGCCCCTGGTCACCTCGAAGGCCTCGCCCGGCTGCTGCCGGGTCTGCGCTATCGCCACCCGGAGCCGGGCCAGGTCCGGCGCGGCGTCCACACTCGCCGCGCCGAACACCGATATGCCCCAAGGGGCGTCTATGGACTGAGTACCGTTCATGCCGCTCATCCAACCAGGGCGGGGATCGGCCCGACGCCCGTTCACCAGCTCTCAGGGGACCAGCTCAGGATTCGAGCCAGCCGTGCGAGCGCGCCAGCTCGATCACCGACGTGCGCACCCGCTTGATCTGATCACCCGTCAGAGACCCGTCCGCCTGGAGCAGCGCCTCGGTCAGCTCGTTCCGCAACTCGGCCGGGGACAGTACGTCCGAGTAGTCGCCGTGCGGATCCACCGGTCCGTTGCCCGACGTGCTCCGGTTCGGCGACGGCGCGTTCACCAGTCTGATCTGTGATGCCTTGGGGCCCTTGTCCCCCATCTCCAGGAAGTACTCGACCTCACTGCCCGCCTTGTACTGGTACTTGTCGTCCAGCAAATCGTTGGCGTGCATGAACACGTCCTCGTCCCCTTCACTGGGAACGATGAACCCGTACCCGCGAACCTCGTCGAACCTCAGCACTCGACCTACGTGCAACACAACCACTACCTCCACGGCCTACCGCTACCTCGGCTACCTCAACGGGATCCACAGCGGACCCCCCGGACAACCTCTCATATCCGCCCGCCTGCGAGAATCCGTCTCGCCAGATCGACACGAGTCGGGGCGTGCGCCCAGTGTGGCGTGCCCTCAGTGCGACTCGCGCGACACCTCGTGGCCGCTCGACCCGACGAGGAAGTCGAGGTCCACTCCAGTGTCGGCCTGCATGACATGGTCGACATAGAGACGTTCCCAGCCGCGCGCGGGAGCGGCGAAGGCGCCGGTCATCTCCTCGGCGGGGCGCCGCAGTTCGAGTTCCTCCGCCGGTACGTCGACATCCAGGCGGCGCCCGGCGACGTCCAGCTCGATCCAGTCCCCCGTACGTACGAGCCCCAGCGGCCCGCCCGCCGCGGCCTCGGGCGCGACATGCAGAACGACCGTGCCGTACGCCGTCCCGCTCATCCGGCCGTCGCAGATCCGCACCATGTCCCGCACGCCCCGCTCCAGCAGCTTGGTGGGCAACGGCAGGTTCGCCACCTCGGGCATTCCGGGGTAGCCCTTGGGACCGCAGCCCCGGAGCACGAGCACCGACGAGGCGTCCACATCGAGTTCCGGGTCGTCGATACGTGCGTGCATGTCCTCGATGCTGTCGAAGACCACCGCCCGGCCCCGGTGGTTCAGCAGCTCGGGCGACGCGGCGGCTGGCTTGATGACAGCCCCCGACGGGGCCAGGTTCCCGCGCAGCACGGCGATGCCCGCGTCGGCCTGAAGAGGCTCGGCGCGCCGCTGGATGACGGAGTCGTCCCAGATCCGCGCCCCGTCCAGATGGTCGACCAGCGGTCTGCCGGTGACGGTCAGCGCCCGCGGATCGAGCAGGTCCCTGACCTCGTGCAGAACGGCGAGCAGTCCGCCGGCCCGGTGGAAGTCCTCCATCAGATGCCGGCCGGCGGGCTGGAGGTCGACCAGCAACGGCACACCGCCGCCGGTGCGGTCGAAGTCGTCGAGCGTGAGGTCGATGCCGAGCCGCCCGGCGATGGCGAGCAGATGGACGACGGCGTTGGTCGAGCCGCCGACGGCCGCCAGGGCGACGATCGCGTTGAGGAAGGACCCCTTGGTCAGTGTGGTGCTGGGGCGGCGGCCCTCGGCGACCATCTCCACGACGAGCCGCCCCGTGCCGTGGGCGCTCTCCAGCAGCCGGCTGTCCGGGGCGGGGATGCCCGCGACGCCGGGGACCGTGGTGCCCAGCGCCTCCGCGACGCACGCCATCGTCGACGCGGTGCCCATGGTGTTGCAGTGTCCCCGGCTGCGGATCATCGAGGACTCGGACCTCAGGAACTCCTCCTCGGAGAGCGTTCCCGCCCGTACCTCCTCGCTGAGTTTCCACACGTCCGTGCCGCAGCCCAGGGGCTTGCCGCGGAACGTGCCTGTCAGCATCGGACCGCCGGGCACCACCACGGCCGGCAGATCGACGGACGCCGCCGCCATCAGCAGGGACGGGATGGTCTTGTCGCAGCCGCCGAGGAGCACCACACCGTCGATGGGGTTGGCCCGCAGCATCTCCTCGGTGGCCATCGCCGCCATGTTCCGCCACAGCATGGCGGTGGGTCTGACCAGCGTCTCGCCGAGGGAGACGACCGGGAGGTTCATCGGGACACCGCCGGCCTCCCAGATGCCCTGCTTGACGCTCTCGGCGACCTCGCCGAGATGGGCGTTGCAGGGCGTCAGGTCGGACGCGGTGTTGGCTATGGCGATGTGCGGGCGGCCGTCGAAGGCATGGGCGGGGAGTCCCCGGCGCATCCACGCCCGGTGGATGTATGCGTTCCGGTCCGTTCCCGCGTACCACTGCGAGCTGCGCTGCTCCGGCATGGCTGGCACCCTAACTTCCCTGAGCCGTACCGGGAAGGGCGCACCCGCGGTCGTACCCGCCGTCCGGCCACCCCTTCCAGGAGGTCGTCCTTGCGTGCTTTTTTCATCGTCGGGCCGCGCCGGTGCGAGGTGCGGGACGTCGAGCCGCCCGTCGCCCGGCCCGGTGAGGTCGTCGTGGACGTCGACCGGGTGGGTGTGTGCGGGACGGACATCGAGTTCTACACGGGCGAGATGAGCTATCTGCACGACGGCCACGCCACGTATCCGATCCGGATCGGCCACGAGTGGTGCGGCACCGTCTCGGCCGTGGGTGAGGGAGTTGAGCCCGGCTGGCTCGGGCGGCGCACCACCGGGGACACCATGCTCGGCTGCGGGCACTGCCGGCGGTGTCGGGGCGGGCTGCACCATGTGTGCGAGGACCGTTACGAGTTGGGCATCCGGCACGGCCGTCCCGGCGCGCTCGCCGAACAGGTCGCCGTCCCGGTCTCCTCGCTGCACGCGCTGCCGGACGGCGTGGACAGGGTGGCGGGCGCCATGGTCGAGCCGGGCGGTAACGCGCTGCGCGCGGTCGAGGCCGCCGCGTTGTCCCCCGGCGACCGGCTGCTGGTGCTCGGTCCCGGCACCATCGGTCTGCTGGCGGCGCGATTCGCCCTGGCGCGCGGCGTGGAGGTGCATGTACAGGGGCTGGACGAGGCGTCGCTGGACTTCGCCCGCTCCGTGGGCGCGCACGGTGCGTGGACGGCCGACGGGCTCCCTGATCTGCCCTTCGACGCGGTGATCGACGCGTCGAACGCGGCGCATCTTCCGGCGCGGGCGCTGGAACTCGTGGAGCCGGGCAAGCGGGTCGTCTACATCGGTCTGGCGAGTGTGCCGAGCCGGATCGACACGCGTGCGCTGGCGTTGAAGGACGTCACCGCCGTGGGTGTGCTGAGCGCGTCGCCGGCACTCGCCCGCACCATCGGGCACTACGCGTCGGGCGCGGTCGATCCGCGTCCGCTGGTCGCGGCCACGGTGGCGCTGGAGTCACTGGCGGAGGTGCTGGCGGGCGTACGGCCCGAGGGAGCCGGACCGGGGCCCAAGATCCACGTCGACCCCCGGCTGTGAGCCGCCGCGGCTCGGGGACATGGCCGGCGGCCTGACGGGCGGGCGGTCAACGAGCAGGCGGATCACCGTTGTTCGAACCGGGCGGCGGCGGACCGTATCGAGGCCGCCGCCGTCCCGCTCGTACACGTGCCCCCGCGATCGTGCCGGGGTGTGTGCCGCTGCTCGCGCTCGTCGTCAGACGTTGACGCCGAAGTCGGCAGCGATGCCGGCCAGTCCGGAGGCGTAACCCTGGCCCACCGCGCGGAACTTCCACTCCGCACCGTGCCGGTACAGCTCGCCGAAGACCATCGCGGTCTCCGTCGACGCGTCCTCGGTGAGGTCGTAGCGCGCCAGCTCGGCACCGCCCGCCTGGTTCACCACGCGGATGAACGCGTTACGGACCTGGCCGAAGCTCTGCCCGCGCGAGCCGGCCTCGTGGATCGAGACCGGGAAAACGATCTTGTCGACATCGGCGGGCACACCCGCGAGGTTGACCTTCAGCGACTCGTCGTCACCCTCGCCCTCACCCGTGAGGTTGTCGCCGGTGTGCTCGACCGAACCGTCCGGGCTCTTGAGGTTGTTGTAGAAGATGAAGTGCTGGTCGGAGAGCACCCGGCCGGCGCTGTTCACGAGCAGCGCGCTCGCGTCGAGGTCGAAGTCCGCACCCGTCGTACTGCGCGCGTCCCAGCCGAGGCCGACGAGCACGGCGGTCAGGCCGGGAGCCTCCTTGCTCAGCGATACGTTGCCACCCTTGCCCAGGGAAACGCCCACGATCTCCTCCTGTGTTCGTGACTGAAAAGTGGATCAAAATCTATAACACCGCGCACGTGACGGTCCCGGTATCGACCAGGCTTGTACGGTTCGTTGGCCTCCGTTGGGACTGGAGTGGCTGAAGCGGGGCAGGCGGTGAGAGGAACGGAGAACAGGCCCTCCCCCACGGGCCGCCACGGGGAACGGATCGCATTCATGGAACAGCGCCTGGAAGAGACCGAGGACCGCTGCCCGGCCACGGGCCGGGTGCTCACACGCGGCGCGGTCTTCGACGGGGATTCGGCGATGATCGGGGAAGCACGCCGCTTCGCCGCCGACTTCCTCGGCGGCATCCGGACCGAGCACGGCCGGACGGTGCCGTCGCATGTGATCGGTGCGGCGCAGCTCGTGGTCAGCGAGTTGGTGACGAACGCGTGCAAGTACGCCCCCGGCCCCTGCCTCCTTGATCTGGTCGTCGACGGGGACATCGTGGAGATCACCGTGTGGGACACCGACTCCACGCTGCCGGTGCCGAGCGCCGCCGAGCCCGGCCGGATCGGGCAGCACGGGCTGGAGATCGTCATCGCGCTCTGCGAGGAATACGACGTCCGCCGGGAGCCGGTCGGCAAGCGCGTCAAGGTCCGCCTCGCGGACGGCGAAGACAGGCCCTGAGCCGTGTCTGACAAACGATCGCGGTTTCCGGAGCCAGAGGATGAGCGAGGCGAGTCGAAGGCCGGCGAGGCAGCGGGGGCCGGTTTGTCGAAGCGGGTGCCCACGGCCCGGAAGTGCTGCGACGGCGTCGTGCACGCCTGGCGGCGCGTTACGAAGGGGTGATCCCCGCCTGCCGCTGCTGCCGCGCACGCCGCGTCACGACCACACCGGGGATGGCGACCGCGAGCAGGACCGGGATCGCGGCGGCGATCCCGAACCAGAGAAAGATGGCGAGGTAACCGTAGGCAGCGTTCCCCACGTCCGAGTCCGCCTGTGCGAGCAGGACAAGGCTCGCCACGAACGCAACCACCACGAGGACCGCGATGATGATTGCGAGCCAGATGAGAATGCCGGCCCATCGCCGGTAGCCGACGCTGCCCCCCGGGCTTGCGGTGGCGCGTACGCCTTGGGCGCGCCGCGCATCCGGGTCGGGTGAGGGGCTGGCCGCTGGTCAGACATAGGGTCCAGTTCCACTGTGCGCGGCCCCGAAACACCGCCCTCACCGCTGACGCGCGCGCCAGGTCGGAGCACTTGACGGTCTCGCGTGAGCGGCCGCACTCCACCGGCGCGGAGTCCACGATCCACACATCGTCGCTCCACATGGAGGTGTCGGTGGCCGGCAGTCGGGTGACCCGACGCAGCGGCTCGGCGGCCTTGCGCAGGCGCTTGTTGTCGCAGGGTTCGTCCACCGGGAGATCCGGGAAGGCACACCCTCCACGACCAGGTACACCTTGCTGCCGCGGCGGCCCCTATGTGTGTGGTCAAGGTCGAAGACCAGTAGGTTCATGTGGTCGGGGGGCCAGGTCATAGGGGTGTGTGCATGGGTGATAGCCAGGTCACGATCAAGCTCACGACTGACGAGGCACTGGTGCTGTCGCACTGGCTGGAGAAGCTCCAGATGTCGGACCTCAGCCGCGTTGTCGACGATCCGGCGGTCTGGGCACCGATCCATAGGATTGCCGGGACATTGGACAAAGCGCTTCCGGAGCTGTTCGCGCGTGACTATGACCAGCGGCTTGAGACCGCTCGTCGGCGGCTGCGGCCGGAGGACTGACTGATCGGTCTGAACTTCTCACCTGGCCGCGGCGGGTTGGGGTTCGTAGAAGGTTCCGTCGCGGAGCATCGCGAAGAGGACGGCGGCCTGGTGCCTAGAGCCTGTTACGGAAGTGGACTTTTAGCCCACTGCCGAACCCGGACGGGTGCCCGAGGGCGCCCGTCCGGGAGGTGTCAGAGCTGACGGAAGTAGACCGTGAGCGGGAGGGGAGTGCATCCGAGGGCCTCGTAGAGGGCTCGGGCCGGCGCGTGGAACTGGTCTCCTCCGGTGCCGATCTCGACGACCTCGGCATCGAGGGCCCGCATTTGGGCGAAGGCGTGCTCGCACAGTGCGGTAGCCACGTGGTGGCGTCGATGCTCGGTCGAGACGGCGAGGATCGTGACCTCACCCTTCTTGCGGGCCTGGTCCACGTTCCACGCCACGTAGCCCGCGATGGCGTCATCGACTTCGGCGATGGCGATGTATGTGTGCCGTTCGGGCGCGTGGAGTTCGGCGACCTGTTTGCGGTAGTCGTCGCGCCAGTTGCCGTGCTGAACAGTGAAGACGTCCTCGCCCATCAATGGGCGGAAGGAGTCCTCGTAGAACGGTCGGAACGTGTCGATGGTGAGTTCGGTGAGTGGCGCCAGGTCGTGCTGGGTGAACGCGCGGATGAGCATGGAAGTGTTGCCTCTCAGACTGAGGGCTTGATACCCGGGCGGAACAGGGCATCGGTCGGCCCGCTCCCGGCAACAGGATTGGCGGTGAGCCGGGCCCCTCAGTGACGTATACGCCAAGCGTCAAAGCACTCCATGCTCCGCATCGTAGCGCCCGGCGCGCATTTCGAATGCTTCGATCACAGCCACTCGTTGATGGCTGCGATGAGGACGGTCGCCTCGTAGCGGACCGCTAACTTGTCGTATCTCGTGGCGACGGCACGGTGCCTCTTGAGGCGATTGATTCCGCACTCGACCGCGTGGCGCTCGCGGTAGTCGACCGGGTCGAACTTCGGCGGCCGACCGCCGCGGGAGCCGCGCTGCTTACGGTTACGCACCTGGTCCGCCTTGTCCGGGATGGTGCAGCGGATACCTCTTCTACGCAGGTAGGCGCGGTTCTTGCGGGAGGCGTACGCCTTGTCAGCGCGCACGCGATCGGGTCGGTTGCGCGGCCGGCCCACCCCAATGCGGGGCACGCGAACTTTCTCAAGTACGGCCTCGAACTGCGGCGAGTCGCCGTGCAGCCCAGCAGTCACCACGATTGACATGGGCTTCTGGCCCTGCTCGACAGCCAGGTGCAGTTTGGTGGTGAACCCGCCGCGCGAGCGTCCCAGTCCGTGATCAACGGGTTCGGTGAACACACCACCCGGCGGTTCCTTCTGCAAGTCGCCCTGCTGTCGGCCCCGGCCGCATGCTGATGAGCGCGACACACCGTGGAGTCGACGCTCAGATCCCAAGTGATCGCACCCTTCGCGTCGGCCAGGGCGTGGAGCTGAGTGAGGATTCGGTGCCAGGTGCCGTCCCGCTGCCATCGGCGAACAGGTCGTAGATCCGGCTCCACGGCCCGTTACTCGACGGGTACGTCCCGCCAGGGGGACGCCGGTACGGACCCGGAACCGTATGCCGTCGATCAGCTGCCGCCGCGGCCAAACAGGCGGCCGCCCCGCTTTCGCCCCCTTCGGCAACAACGGCTCCAGCACCACCCACTGTTCATCCGTGAGATCTCCCCGCCCCATGAACCATGATCATCCACAGTGCAAGATCCACTTTCGATACACGGACTAGGGTGGCCCTAGTGTCCTGCGCCTGAAATCCTGGCGATATATTTCGCTAACGAGTTGAGGATTTCGTCGGCGCTCTTGGTCCATGTGAACGGCTTGGGGTT